>CAZPYF010000359.1:0-1503 GCA_964590015.1 uncultured Burkholderiaceae bacterium | reverse complement strand
CCCGACATTGCAGTGGGTGTGCATCTGGACATCGCCGAGCAGCGGGTGAAGCTGAAGTCGCCGCAATGGGGCAAGGGCGACACCACGGCCTTCGGCCTTGGGGCGCAACTGCAGTACCAGCCCGATCCGCTGGCCGGCGCCCATGCGCACGCCGGCTTCCGGGTCGGCATTGAGCACGGCTCCATGGATCGCACGGTGGCGGTACGTGATTACTACGCCTCGCACTCCGCCGATTGGACAGGCCATAGCGCGTCGGTGCAGGCCGGCGGCGGGTATCGCTTCCCGCTGGGCCCGTCGGTGTCGGTCGGGCCGATCGCTACGTTGAACTACGCCCGCGTTTCGCGCCCGGGCGTGGATGAATCGGGCCCAGAGGCCACACGCCTGGCGCTCGATAGCCGGCATATCGATGCGCTGCGTTCCAGCTTGGGCGTGGGGGCGGTGATGCGCCGCACGCTTGAGAACGGCACGGAACTTAGCGCCCACGCCGAAGCCAGCTGGGATCACGAGTGGCTCGACCGCGACGTGGTGCAGACCGCGCACTTTGCGGCCGTTTCGGGCACCTCGTTCCAGAGCCGCAACGCCATTCTGCCGCGCAACAGCCTGGGCCTGCGCGCGGGGCTGCAGTGGCACCGCACTGACCGCTTCTCGGTGGGCGCGGGCTTAGGCGGGCGCCTTGGCAATGGCTACAAATCGGTGGAAGGGCAGGTGTCGCTACGCTGGGCGTTCTAAATCTTTTAATTACGTTTGAGCCCTTTGGCTCGCCTTTGGAAAAATGCTCATGAAGAAGGTTCTTGCTCCTCTAGCCGCCGTTGCGCTGTGTGCGGCCGCACCGACCAGCGCCTACGAGAGCGTTGAGATACAGAACCCGACGGGCAGGCCGGTGTTCGACGTACGGTTCTATGGGCCTTCAGATGGCGAGTGGTACCCGGGTCGCGACCCTTCAACCTGGGCTTGGAAGCCGAATATCCAGCAGCAAGTCGTGCAGGGAATGGGTTATTGGGCTGATGTGTTGCAGTTGCCGGAGGGCCAGGGCCCCGCAGTACTCAATGTGGGCACGGTTGATATGGATGGCAATGCGTTCGGCGGCTCTCCGATAGGCGAGTACGGTGCAGATTCGCGCACGCTGTTCCAGCGGCATTTTCAGGGTTTACCGGTGGACCCTGACGAGACGGCTTATGGCGCTCATGGCGTCTACGGGCTGGGGAACTCCAACTTTGCCGACGAGTACTGGTTCACCCAGATTCCACTTAACGGGTATGACGATCTGGTATCCACGACCATACATGAAGTCGCACATGGTATGGGCGCCAGCGGCAATGTCAATCGCGACAACGGCGATCAGTACCTGCCTCGGTTCGGCGAAGTGCTTAGCGCATGGGCGCCGCTCATGGTCGACGACCACGGCCGGCCTGCGAAACCGGGGCAAGCGATTCTGTGCGATTACTGTGACCACCCCTACGACCCGGATGCGTTCGATGCGCGGGCCGACCGGCCGATGCTGGT
>CAZPYF010000358.1:0-1528 GCA_964590015.1 uncultured Burkholderiaceae bacterium | reverse complement strand
ACCAGAATCCACCTCGGGTGGCTACTACGACTTCGATGGAAAGAGCCTGAAAGGCGCCTTCCTGCGCAACGCGCTGAAGTTCACCCGTATCAGCTCCACCTTTGGTGGTCGCCGTCATCCTGTACACGGCGGCTGGCGCCAGCACAAGGGCGTCGACTACGCGGCAGCCAGTGGCACACCCATTCACGCTACCGCCGATGGCGTCGTGAAATTCGCCGGCTGGCAACGCGGCTACGGCAACACCATCATTCTTGAGCACCATAACGGCATTAGCACGCTGTACGCGCACCAGAAAGGTTTTGCCAAGGGCATCAAGAACGGCACCAAGGTCAGCCAGGGCACGCATATCGGATACGTCGGCTCAACGGGCTGGTCCACGGGCCCTCACCTGCACTACGAGTTCCGGGTCAACAACAAGCCGGTCGACCCGCTTTCGGTCGATCTGCCTGTGGCGCGTTCACTCGATCCGGCGCAGCGTAAGCAGTTTGATGTCACGATCTCTCAGTATCGCGAACACATTCAATTGCTTCGCGGGCCGTCGCTCACCAGCGATACAGAAGGCGACGCCGGCACCGTACAGGTCGCGCAAAGCCAGTAGTTCAATGCCCGCCAGCGCCGTCGCCGCCTACATCGGGGTCATGTCGGGCACCAGCCTCGATGCGGTCGACGCGGTGCTCATACACTGCGACGCCACGGGGCGGGCCAACGCAATCGGCGCTGCCGACGTGCCTCTGCCCGCCCACTTACGCACCGAACTCCTGGCGCTGAGCAGCCCCAGCTTTGACGAGCTGGGGCGCGCCGCACAGCTTTCGAATGAGCTGGCCGCACTGTACGCCCAGGCCGTCAAAAACGTTCTACAGAACACCGATACGGTTGCGGAAGACATTTCGGCCATCGGTGTACACGGCCAGACCGTACGCCATCGGCCCGACCTCGGCTACACGATTCAATTGAACGCGCCGGCGCGTGTCGCCGACCTGAGCGGTATCGATGTCATTGCGGACTTCCGCAGCCGAGACGTCGCATCGGGCGGTCAGGGCGCCCCGCTGGTTCCTGCCTTCCACGCAGCGCAACTCTCTTCCTCGCACACCCGCGTGGTGCTGAACCTGGGCGGCATTGCGAACATCACGCTTCTTCATGCCGACGGCCGTATTGGAGGCTTCGATACGGGGCCTGCAAACATGCTCATGGACGCGTGGGCTCAGCACCACCTCGGCACCGCCTACGACGCAGACGGTGCGTGGGCGGCGTCTGGTGCGGTCTTGCCCGCGCTGCTCGACCGCATGCTGTGCGACCCCTGGTTTGCGTTGCCACCACCAAAATCCACGGGGCGAGACGATTTCGGCATGGCCTGGCTCGAACGCCGGCTTGCCGAAGCCGAGATGTCAGAATCGCTTGATGCGGCGGATGTGCAAGCCACATTGCTGCAGCTCACCGCGCGCAGTGTAGCCACGGCCATCGCCCGTCACGCGCCCGATGCGTGCGACGTATTGGTGTGTGGGGGTGGTGCAGCGAATGTGGCGCTGAT
>CAZPYF010000357.1:0-1531 GCA_964590015.1 uncultured Burkholderiaceae bacterium | reverse complement strand
CCACTGCCTTGCCCTGCACGCAGCGCAAGCCCTGTTCGATCACTTCCCACTTCGAGCTGTCGATCATGATCGGCACGCGCGAGATATCGGGCTCCGAAGCGATGAGGTTCAGAAAGCGCCGCATGCACGCGGCTGAATCGAGCATGGCCTCGTCCATGTTGATGTCGATGATCTGGGCACCACTCTCGACTTGCTGACGCGCCACCTGCAGCGCCTCTTCGTATTGTTCCTCGCGAATCAGGCGCAGAAACATCTTGCTGCCGGTGACGTTGGTGCGTTCGCCCACGTTCACAAACAGCGTGTCTTCGTCGATGTTCAGCGCTTCTAGGCCCGACAGACGGGTCTTGACCGGAATCTCGGGTACGACCCGCGGTGGCAGCTTCGCCACTTTCTCGACAATGGCCCGGATATGCTCTGGCGTGGTGCCGCAGCAGCCGCCCGCCACGTTCACCAAACCCGAACGGGCAAATTCTTCCAGCAACGTGGAGGTCTCTTCAGGGCCTTCGTCGAAGCCGGTGTCGGCCATGGGGTTGGGCAAGCCCGCATTCGGGTAGACACACACCCAGGTATCGCACAGCTTCGAGAGCTCGGCGATATAGGGGCGCATCAGGGCTGCGCCTAACGCGCAGTTCAAGCCGATGGTGACGGGGCGCGCATGGCGTACAGAATTCCAGAACGCTTCTACCGTCTGACCCGAGAGAATGCGCCCCGACGCGTCGGTGACCGTGCCCGACACCATGACGGGCAGGCGCACACCGCGATCTTCGAAGACCGTTTCCACCGCAAAAATCGCTGCCTTGGCGTTGAGCGTGTCGAAGATGGTTTCGATCAGCACGATGTCGATGCCGCCGTCGAGCAGGCCGTTCAGCTGCTCAGCGTACGCATCGCGCAGTTCTTCGAAGGTGACATTGCGGGCGCCGGGGTCATTCACATCGGGCGAAAGCGACGCCGTGCGCGGCTGCGGGCCCAGGGCACCGGCCACAAAGCGCGGCCACTCGGGGGTGCTGGCGGCATCGGCTGCGGCACGAGCCAGCTTGGCGGCGGCCACGTTCATTTCGTAGGCGAGCTCGGCGAGGTCGTAATCCGACTGCGCAATGGCTGTGGCGCCGAAGGTATTGGTACTGATGATATCGGCGCCGGCATCCAGATACTGCCGATGGATATCGCTGATGATGTCGGGCTTCACCAGCGATAGCAGCTCGTTATTGCCCTTCACGTCGCGCCCGTGCTCGGCAAAGCGCGAGCCTCGGAAGTCGCCTTCGGCCAACTTGAACTGCTGCACCATGGTACCCATCGCACCGTCCATGATCAGAATACGCTCACCGAGCCGACGCACGAATTCGGCTCCATGCGTATAGGAAGAAATGGGATAGGGCAATGCGGGATAGTTCACGGCGGATCCGATGGCGGCCACGCCGAACCGGTCGGCGGGCGCAACGTTGACATTTGAAGAGAATCCTATATTGTATCGCCGCCGCCCATAACCGGCCGCGGTGTATACTCGCAGCCGTCGAAAAAGGTGCTTCCCGGC
>CAZPYF010000356.1:0-1563 GCA_964590015.1 uncultured Burkholderiaceae bacterium | reverse complement strand
TGTCGTGCCAGCTTTACCAGCGCAGCGCCGACATTTTCCTGGGTGTCCCGTTCAACATCGCCAGTTACGCACTGCTGACCCATATGGTGGCGCAGCAATGCGACCTGGAACCCGGCGACTTCATCTGGACAGGCGGCGACTGCCATCTGTACAGCAATCACATGGAACAGGTCGAGCTGCAGCTCTCGCGCGAGCCGTATCCGTACCCCACCCTGCATATCAAGCGGCGCCCGCCCACGATCTTCGATTACACCTTCGATGACTTCGAGATCCTCGACTATCAGCATCACCCGCACATCAAGGCGCCCGTGGCGGTTTGAAGCCCGAACCGCCCTTCTTCACCATCCGTTTCCTGCATGACACCCCAACCTCTGCTCCAGATCGTCGTCGCCTACTCCACCAACCGCGTGATCGGCCGCGACAACGGCCTGCCATGGCGCTTGCCGGGTGACCTGGCGCACTTCAAGCGCAGCACCATGGGCTGCCCCATCATCATGGGGCGCAAGACCTGGGAATCGCTTGGGCGTCCATTGCCGGGCCGATTGAATGTGGTGATCTCGCGCAACGCCGGCTATGTGGCGACGGGCGCCACCGTATGCACCCGACTGGAAGACGCCCTGGCGGCATGCGCCGACGCACCACGCGCCTGCATCATCGGGGGCGAACAGTTGTTTCGCATGGCCCTGCCGATCACCCACGAGATCATTGCCACCGAGATTCATGCCGACATCGACGGCGACACCTTTTTTCCGGAATTGGCCGACGATGAATGGGAAGAGGTGCAACGTGAACCTCAACCGGAAGAAAACGGCCTGCGCTACGATTTCGTGACACTGCGACGCAAAAGCGGAATATAGCGCTCCCGCTACGGCCCGAAAGCGGGAAGCAGCCTTACCACTGCGGCCCTGCTGCAGAAAATACGGCCGACATCCTAGCGGGGGCCATCAGCCAGAATGAGAAAGAGCGGCCCGAAGGCCGCTCTCGTCATGCGCTTGCCACACGGGGGTCATCTTCGAGCCCATCTAGGGCCAGCTTCAAACCCCTTTCTGATCAGACTTCGATCGGATCGTTATAGGCTTCCATCGGCGGGCAGCTGCACACAAGGTTGCGATCACCCCAGGCGTTGTCGACCCGTGCGACGGGCGGCCAATATTTACCCGAGCGCAGCGATTCGAGCGGATAGGCTGCCGCCTCACGGCTGTAGTCGTGATGCCACTGCTCCACCAACAGCATCTGCGCCGTATGCGGAGCATTGCGTAGCACGTTGTCGTTGGCGTCTTTCTCGCCGCTCTCAATGGCTGCGATTTCACGACGAATGGCGATCATGGCGTCGCAGAACCGGTCGAGTTCTTCCAGGCTCTCTGACTCGGTGGGCTCCACCATCAGCGTACCGGGCACCGGGAAGCTCATGGTCGGGGCGTGGAAGCCGTAATCGACCAAGCGCTTCGCGATGTCTTCGTTGCTGATTCCGCACGCGTCTTTGATAGGCCGAATATCGAGAATGCACTCGTGCGCCACATAGCCCTTGGGCCCGGCATACAGCACCGGGTAGTGGTCGCGCAG
>CAZPYF010000355.1:0-1592 GCA_964590015.1 uncultured Burkholderiaceae bacterium | reverse complement strand
TTCTTCCGTAGCCGTCGTGTCTTCTACGACACCTGAAGTTGATGGGGCGCCCGGCCGCCTAGCTTCGTCGGATGTGCCCGTAGTGCCTGCTTCGCCGGTAGCCACAGAGATCAAACCGGCACTCAAGACCGAACCTGGACTTGTCTCTGAACCTGGGCCTGAACTAGCACCTGCTGCACCAGCACCAGCACCAGCACCTGCACCTGCACTAGCGCCTGCGCCAACCTCTGCACCAGTATCTGCGTCGGCCCCGGTCACGCCAGATGAAAATACGGTTCCCAACGTTCACGATTCCGTGGCGGCGGCGCATAATACAGGCTCGAGCCCGTCGCCCGAAGCTAACGCCGTTGCTCCATCTTCACCCGACGATATTCCCGCTTGGGAAGACATCCCCCCAGATGCCGAGGCAGGCCGGTTCGAGCCGTATTTAATGGCCGATGATGACGAGCCGGCAAGCTACGAAGGCGACGCTCTCTCATCGGGCGACGACGCCGTGCTGGAAGCCGGCGTGGCGGCCGCTACAATGCCTGCCGATACGGCTTTGTTTGCAAGTGAGCGGCCCAAGATCCGCTCCCCCCGGCTTGCCCAGATGAGTGCCGGAGCATGGCCCGCCCTGGCCGCTCAACTTCCTGTCACAGGCCTGGCCGCCGAACTGGCACGCCAGAGCGAGTGGTTGGGGGTAGAAGACGACCGGATCCGTTTGCGGGTCGCTGTGCACACGCTGGCGGCAACGGCAGGCAAGGCACGGTTGTGTACTGTGTTGTCCGAACACTTTGGCAAGGTAGTACAACTTGATGTCGAGTTCGGAGCCACCGGCGATGAAACCGCACACGCCGTCGCCCAGGCTGAGCGTGCCGAGCGGCAAAAGCAGGCCGAACAGGCGGTGCAGGTCGACCCTTTCGTGCGCACGCTTATCGACGAGTTCGGCGCACAGCTTATTCCGGGCTCGGTACGGGCCGTCTTTAACGGCCGTGCTGCTTAATGGCCCATTATTACTTCTCTAAGGAACGAAAATCATGATGAAAGGACAGCTTGCCGGTCTGATGCGTCAGGCGCAGGAAATGCAGGAAAACATGAAAAAGGCCCAAGAGGCGCTGGCCGAAGTCCTCGTCGAAGGTGCTTCGGGTGGTGGTTTGGTCAAGGTCACCATGACGTGTCGTAACGACGTCAAGCGTGTTGCGATCGACCCTAGTCTTCTGGAAGAAGATAAAGACATGCTCGAAGACCTTCTGGCCGCGGCCGTGAACGACGCCTTGCGCAAGGCAGAAAGCACCGCCCAGGAAAAAATGGCTTCGGTGACCGCGGGTATGCCTCTTCCTCCCGGAATGAAGCTGCCGTTCTGATTCATGTCGTCGACCCTGCCTGAGCCCGAACCACTGACCTCGCTGATCGAGGCGCTGCGCCGCCTGCCCGGCGTTGGCGTGCGTTCGGCTCGTCGTATGGCCTACCACATGCTGCAAAACGACGTGGTGGGTGCCGAGCGCCTTGGGCTCGCCTTAAGTAACGCGGTGCGTAATCTGCGCCACTGCGAACGGTGCAACGGTTTTTCAGAAGAGCCGTTATGTTCCGTATGCAGCAACCCCAAGCGCGAT
>CAZPYF010000354.1:0-1615 GCA_964590015.1 uncultured Burkholderiaceae bacterium | reverse complement strand
ATACGCCGCCCGGCCGGTAATAGGCCGCGTGCATGCGCGCGCCCGATACCGCCTCGTAGACGTCCATCAGGTCCTCGCGCTCACGGAAGGTGTACAGGATCGCGGTCATCGCCCCGATGTCGAGCGCATGCGCACCGATCCCCATCAGGTGGTTCAGGATACGGGTGATCTCGTCGAACATGACGCGGATATACTGGGCGCGCAGCGGCACCTCGACGCCGAGCAGGCGCTCGATGGCGAGGCAATAGGCATGCTCGTTGCACATCATCGACACGTAGTCGAGGCGGTCCATGTAGGGCAGCGCCTGCAGATACGTACGGTGTTCGGCGAGCTTCTCGGTGGCGCGGTGCAGCAGCCCGATATGCGGGTCAGCGCGCTGGATGACTTCGCCGTCGAGCTCGAGAACCAGGCGCAATACGCCGTGTGCGGCCGGGTGTTGCGGGCCGAAGTTGAGGGTGTAATTCTTGATTTCAGCCATGCTTAACGCTCTATTCCGTAACCTTCTTCACGCACGACGCGCGGGGTGATCTCGCGCGGCTCGATCGAGACTGGCTGGTAAATGACACGCTTTTGCTCGGGGTCGTAACGCATCTCGACGTGGCCAGAGATCGGGAAATCCTTGCGGAAAGGATGGCCGATGAAGCCGTAGTCGGTAAGAATACGGCGCAGGTCGGGGTGGCCTTCAAAGATGATTCCGTACAGGTCGAACGCTTCGCGCTCGAACCAGTTCAGTGCGGGCCAGATCTCGACAAGCGTGGGCAAAACCGGGAACTCGTCGTCGGCCAAGTAGGTGCGCACCCGCAGCCGTTGGTTGTGTTGCACCGACAGCAGATGAAGCACTACGGCAAAACGCAGCGGATGGGGATTGTTCTCGGGGGGCAGCGTGGGCGCGCCCCAGGCGGAATAGTCGACACCGCACAAGTCGATGGCAATCTCGAACCCGAGGTTGGCATTGTCGCGCAGTGCCTTGCAGGTATCGACCCAGTTTTCAGCGGGAACGACGAGCGTGAGCTCATCGAGTTCCCGTAGCAGCGTGATGGATTCGCCAAGCGCCGCCTGCAGAGAGTGTTCTAGCGTTTCTAGCCGATTCATATTACGAGCGATTCAACGTGGAGTGGGCCAGTGCCGAGGGGGAGCTCAGCGCGCAATGGTGTTGGTGAGGCGGATTTTGTTCTGCAATTGCAGCAGACCGTAAATGAGGGCCTCGGCCGTAGGTGGGCAGCCCGGTACGTAAATATCGACCGGTACGATGCGATCACAGCCACGCACCACAGAGTAGGAGTAGTGGTAATACCCACCCCCGTTCGCACAGGAACCCATTGAGACGACCCAGCGCGGCTCGGCCATCTGGTCGTAGACCTTACGCAGCGCAGGCGCCATCTTGTTGCACAGCGTGCCGGCCACGATCATGACATCGGACTGCCGCGGGCTGGGGCGAAAGATGATGCCGAACTGGTCCATGTCGTAGCGTGCTGCGCCGGCCTGCATCATTTCGACCGCGCAACAGGCCAACCCGAACGTCATGGGCCACATGGAGCCTGTTTTCGCCCAGTTCAGAAACTTGTCTGCACTGGTCGTGATGAACCCTTCTTTCATAATGCCGTCGATAGCCATA
>CAZPYF010000353.1:0-1632 GCA_964590015.1 uncultured Burkholderiaceae bacterium | reverse complement strand
GCCCGATGCGGTGTTGGGCGCCGTGGCCGGTTACCTGACTCTTTGGTGCGTACACCATGCGTTCCTGTGGCTGACGGGGCGTGAAGGCATGGGTCACGGTGACTTCAAGCTACTCGCTGCCATTGGTGCCTGGTTGGGGTGGGCGGCCCTGCCATGGATTCTGCTGGGCGGCTCGTCGCTGGCGTTAGTTACGGCACTGGCGCTGCGCAGCAGTGGTCGCATGGCACGCGGCGATGCACTGAGTTTCGGCCCTTACCTGGCAGTGGCCGGTGTCGTCGCGCTTTTCGCCCTCTTCGCCCCGCTCTAAATCTCAGGCGCTAAACTCATATGATGCAATCACCCCTGCAAAGGGAAACCCGCAACGAGAGGAAAGACATGCTCAAAAGTAAGAAAGCAGTAGTGACCGGCTCAACCAGCGGTATCGGGCTCGCCATTGCGCGCGAACTGGCCCGTGCCGGCGCCGATTTGGTCATTAACGGGTTCGGCGATACCGACGAGATCGAACGCCTGCGCGCGGGCATCGAGTCGGAATTCGGTGGCAAGGTGCACTTTCTCGGCGCCGATCTCTCGAGCGGCGACGCCACACGTCAGTTCGTGGAAGACGCTGCAAGCGCCTTGGGCGGTATCGATATTCTCGTAAACAATGCCGGCATTCAGCATACGGCCCTGATCGAAGACTTCCCCACTGACCGCTGGGATGCCATCATCGCGTTGAATTTGTCTGCAGTCTTCCATGGCACCGCCGCCGCGTTGCCGCACATGAAAAAGCAGGGGTGGGGGCGCATCGTCAACATCGCCTCGGTACACGGCCTGGTGGCGTCAGTGCAAAAGGCGGCCTATGTGGCGGCAAAGCACGGCGTCGTTGGCCTCACGAAGGTTACCGCGCTTGAAACGGCCGGCCAGGGCATTACCTGCAACGCCATCTGCCCGGGCTGGGTGCGTACGGCTCTGGTTGAACGCCAGATCGAGGCGCTCGCCGAGAAGACCGGCTCCGATATCGAAGCGGCGGCACGCGAACTTCTCACCGAAAAGCAGCCGTCTCTCGACTTTGTCACGCCTGAACAGTTGGGTCAGGCTGCGGTCTTCCTGTGTTCCGATGCGGCATCCCAAATGACCGGTACGCAACTTACGCTCGACGGCGGCTGGTCGGCGCGCTAATCGGAGACACCATGCTTTTGCTGCTTTCCCCCGCCAAGAAGCTCGACTACGACTCTCCGTTGCGCACTTCGCTGCAGACCCAGCCGCTGTTTGTTGACGAGGCCGCCGAGCTGATCGAAGTATTGAGCGGCAAGTCGGCTGCAGAAGTGGCGCAGCTCATGAAATTGAGCGATGCGCTGGCCGAGCTGAATGTCGAGCGTTACGCGCAATGGGCGCCGGAATTCGACACGCAAAACGCCCGGCAAGCCATTCTGGCGTTCAATGGTGATGTGTATGAGGGTTTGCGGGCGCCCGAACTTTCCGACGCCGCCCTGAAGTGGGCCCAAGAGCATGTGTTGATGCTCAGCGGCCTCTACGGGGTCTTGCGCCCGCTCGACCTGATGCGGCCATACCGACTTGAAATGGGTACACGGCTGGCCACTGAACGCGGCCCCAACCTCTATGCCTTCTGGGGAACCCGCATTGCCGAATACC
>CAZPYF010000352.1:0-1641 GCA_964590015.1 uncultured Burkholderiaceae bacterium | reverse complement strand
ACAGGCTCGATTTCGATATTCCGGTCGGCGTCAATGGCGACTGCTACGATCGTTATCTGGTGCGGGTGGCCGAAATGCGCGAAAGCAATCGCATTATTCGGCAGTGCGTGGAGTGGCTGCGTAATAACCCCGGCCCCGTTATTGTGGACAATCACAAGGTGGCGCCGCCGTCGCGTGAACGCATGAAAACGGGCATGGAAGACCTCATCCACCACTTCAAGCTGTTCTCCGAAGGTTTCGCTGTGCCCGAGGGCGAAGTCTATGCCGGTGTCGAGCACCCCAAGGGTGAGTTCGGCATCTATCTGGTGTCAGACGGCGCCAACAAACCTTACCGCATGAAGATACGCGCGCCCGGTTTTGTGCATCTGCAGTCGCTGGACGAAATGTCACGTGGGCACATGATTGCCGACGCCGTCACCATCATCGGCACGCAGGACATCGTGTTCGGCGAAATCGACCGCTGACGCCGCCACGAGTAACGGATCCAGACTATGTTGCTTTCCGATCAGGCTTATCAACGCATCGACCAGGAACTGGCCAAGTTCCCGCCCGAGCAGAAGCGTTCTGCCATCATGGCTGCGCTGACCATCGCCCAGCACGAAAAAGGCTGGGTGTCTCCCGAGATTATCGAGGACGTTGCCCGCTATCTCGACCAGCCTCCCATCGCCGTGCAGGAAGTGGCCACCTTCTACAATATGTACGACCGGCAGCCAGTGGGGCGCTTCAAGCTGACCGTCTGCACGAACCTGCCTTGTGCCTTGCGCGACGGCGTCAAAGTGGCTGAGTATCTCAAGCAGATGCTCAGCATCGGTTTTAACGAGACCACGCCTGACGGCCTGTTTACCTTGGCCGAAGGCGAGTGCATGGGAGCCTGTGGTGATGCGCCCGTCATGTTGCTGAACAATCACCATATGTGCGTACGCATGGCGCCAGAACGCATCGACGCCGTCATCGAAGAATTGAAACGCCAAGGAGAGTCGGCATGAGCGTGGATACGCCGGTTCGTCCAGAGGCGACCGCCGGTATGGCGTCGCCCGAACAGCGTGCCGTCTGGGCGGCGGCCGATGCCTCCGTGTTGCAGCGCCTGGCGCAGGGTCTTGTTCCCGACCCGGCAGGCGACGCAGAGCGCAGCATGGTATTTCATGGCCGCCATATCCAGCCGCAGATCATGGCTGACCTCAATGGCGACAACTGGGGGCTCGAAGACTACATCAAGCGCGGCGGCTACGAAGCCTTGCGCAAGATTCTCACCACGGGCATGACGCCCGACGACGTCATCGCCGAGGTAAAGGCCTCGGCGTTGCGCGGACGCGGTGGCGCGGGCTTCCCGACCGGTCTGAAATGGAGCTTCATGCCGCGCACGCTGCCCGGCCAGAAGTATCTCGTCTGCAACTCCGACGAAGGCGAGCCCGGCACATTTAAAGATCGCGATATCCTGCGCTTCAACCCGCACATTGTGATTGAAGGCATGGCCATCGCCGCCTACGCCATGGGCATCAGTGTGGGCTACAACTACATTCACGGCGAAATCTTCGAAATTTATCAGCGCTTCGAACAAGCGCTGGAAGAAGCCCGCCGTGCCGGGTTCCTGGGCGACAAAATTCTGGGCTCCGACTTCAGTTTCCAACTGCACGCCTTCCA
>CAZPYF010000351.1:0-1642 GCA_964590015.1 uncultured Burkholderiaceae bacterium | reverse complement strand
CGCCCGCATCATCCTGGAGCAGTGGGTGACGTTTCCTCGGTATGTTCTGCATTGCGCCCTGCGTCTTGGTGCGCCCCGGCGGCAGGCATAACGTCGACGTCCTTACGGTGTCGATGCGGAGACACATACTCAGCCAGCGCTTTCCAAGTCATGTCGGGATCCACTGAAACACAGTCAAGCGTGTTCTCACGATTGCCGATCTCCAGCAGCCGTTCGAACGGCCCGCCGGGCTTGCGGGTGAGGCACGACCGATGCCCCAAAATGATGACGGCGTCTCGGGCTCGCGATAACGCCACGTTCAGGCGATGGCGATCAAGCAGGAACTGAACCGAGCCGTGGCTGCGGGTCATCAACAGTATCACCACGTCTGCTTCCCCACCCTGCACCGCATCTACGGTGGCGGCGTCCACCGCGAAGCTGTATTTTGACTTAGCCAGACCCGCCAGCACGGCCAGGCGTTGCGCTTTGTAGGGGCAGACTACCAGCAGGTTACGCACTTCCCCCGTGTTGGCGTCACTGAGTCGGCGCAGCAGGGCCCGCAAGGCGGCACGCTCGACCCAGTTCTCTTGCGAATCAGAGTGCTTCGCCTTGCTATGCCGGTAGGCGGGTACGCTAGAAAAATCGAGGAACGTGAGGCGTTTTCGGGTCAGCCGCCATTCCCCGCCCTGCCGATACGATTCCAGTTTGCCTTCGTAAAACAGTTGGCTCACCACTGAACCGATGTCGGCATGCATGCGGTACTGTCGAGTGAGCATCGCCTTCTTGGTGGGCGCAAGCTGTTCGAACACGATCTCAAAGGTATTGTGTTCCAGCAGCGCCTTCACCTCTTCGAACGGTAAACGGTAGCCAATCTTGGGATTCAGGGCATCGCTGGTTACGGTCGGCGGCAACTGGTTGTGGTCGCCCACCAGTACCACCCGGCGGGCCACCGCGCACGGAATCATGAGTTCGGCGCCGAAGGCCTTGCCGGCTTCATCGATAATGGCGATGTCAAACTGGCGGTTGTTTAAGCCGTAGTCTCTGCGCGCCATACCAATACAGGTAGCCGCGTGGATATGCCGAGATCCCAGCACCCAGCGGGCGGCGGCCTCGCGGCCATCACTCGTTGCCAGCAATTTGCGCCAACGTTGCGTGGTACGGCATTCGGTGCTGTCTTCGGAGTCTTCTGGATTCAACGCTTCGACCAAGCTCTCATGCCACACCGCCTCCAAGCCGCTCTCTGCGATGCGCTCGGCGCCACAATACCGCACACTTTCGTCGACCAGCCAGGGCGCCTCTTTCAGAAGGTCGCTTAGTAGTTTGTTTACCGCCACATGAGTGGGTGCGGTAAGAAGAATGGTGGGCCACGTTTCGGGCCGCTCCGCTGGAAACAACGAGAGCATCCACTTGATGAGCGTGGTGGTCTTGCCTGTACCGGGCGGCCCCCAGATCGCCATGACGTCGGTGTCTTCGTGAAGCAGGCGTTGAACAGCCTCATTGCCATAGCGTTCGTTCGCGACGGCATGGCCGGGCAGGCCCATCAATGTCGCATGCACATTGGCCGAGGCAAACCGCCCAACAATAGTTCGATCCAGCGCACGCCCCAGTGTCTGTTGCTGTGCCCCTTCGTATGCGAGCTCAAGCCGCTGTATGCCTTGCGGGT
>CAZPYF010000350.1:0-1660 GCA_964590015.1 uncultured Burkholderiaceae bacterium | reverse complement strand
GTCCGTGCCGGCGTTGCCAGTCACACAGACTCACTGCGAAGTGCGGGTAGACCTTGGCTGACACGTTCAGTACGGGGTATGGCGGCTCACAGACCAACGGGCTGAGAGAGCGCCGAGAATCGCGACCACGACGCCGGCCAGCATCAAGCTGGTGGCGTCGGGCAGCTGCAGCGTGAGTTGAGTGCCATAGCTTTCGGCCAAGCGATTGATGGCCGCGTTCAAGGGTTGCAATGCCGCCCAGGCCGTCACGATGGCCAGCGCGCTCGACAACAAACCTGTAAGTGCGCCGAGATACAAGAACGGCCGACGCACAAAGGGCTCAGTGGCACCCACCAAGCGGGCCACTGCGATTTCCTCACGTTGTGTGAGCGCTTGCAGCCGTACGGTGTTGAACACCGTGGCAAGCACCACGACGGCCACGCCAAGCGCCAGCATCCACAGCCCCATGCTCAGAAAGTCGAGCATCGACTGCAGCCGTTGCACCCACGTGCTGTCTACCTGCACGGTATCGACCGATTCGAGCGTCTTCCATTCAGCGCTGAGCTGTTCGCTAGTGAGGGCAATCTCAGGGTGTTGACGCAGTGTGACCACAATGGCGTCGGGCAAGGGGTTTTCGGGCAGTACGGCCAGGGCGTCCGACCAAGCGGGGCGGCGGCGCAACTCAGCCAATGCCTGATTTCGGTCGATGACCTCGACGGCATCGATATGCTCGGCATGCCGTTCGCGCAGTTGCGCGCCCAGCTTGCGCGCGGTGTCGGCAGAAGCTGACCGTTCGAGGTACAGCGTGACTTCCGCCGATACCGGAATCTGTTGCACCACCGGCTGGGCGGTATCGAGGATCGCCGCCACAACGATGGGTACAGCCAGACTCAAGCTGATAACCAAAATATTGCACAGCGACGAGAAAGGTTGGCCCCGCAGCCGGCGCAAGGCCACTGCAAAGGCGTAGCGGTGATGATGCAGCCAACGCTTCATGCCACCCCCACGATGTCTGAGAATCGGCCGCCTTCTATGCGCAAGGTGCGGCTCGCATACGCCGCCATCAGGCCGCGATCATGAGAGGCGATCAATGTCGTGACGCCCACGCGGTTGAAGTCGCGGAACACATCCATGATGCGGCGCGCACTCTCTTCATCGAGGCTGGCGGTGGGTTCGTCGGCAATGAGTATAGAAGGCCGATTCACGATCGCCCGCGCTATCGCAAGGCGCTGCTGCTCACCGCCCGACATTTCCACGGGGTTCAGATCTTCTTTCCCCGAAAGCCCGACCTTTTCCAGCGCCGCTCTGGCGCGTGACCTTGATGTCGCGGGCGGTAGGCCGGCGACCGCCAATGGCAGCATGACGTTCTGCATGGCGTTGCGGTCGTACAGCAGATGTACGTCTTGCAAAATGACGCCGATGGCGCGGCGAAGATAGGGCCGTGCGCGCGCGGTCATGCGGTCGCTACGGTGGCCGTTCACCAGAATGGCGCCGCGACTCGGCGGCTCAAGGCCGCCAATGAGCTTGAGCAGAGTGGATTTGCCGGCCCCGGACGGGCCCGAGACGAAAATAAACTCGCCCGGCTGAATGCGGAAGTTGATGTCCGCAAGAATGTTGCGACCGCGTCCGTACGACTTGAATACATGTTGGAATTCGATCATCGGACCGTTCGTTACATAAG
>CAZPYF010000349.1:0-1686 GCA_964590015.1 uncultured Burkholderiaceae bacterium | reverse complement strand
TTCGGCGGAATGATGCAGACGTCGCCCACAAAGTCGACGAAGGATTTTTCGTCGAAGTTCTTGGGGTCGACGATGGTGGAGTTGATGTTCGTGAATATCTTGAACTCGTTGGCGCAACGCACGTCGTAACCGTAGCTGCTGGTGCCATAGCTCACGATGCGCTCTCCATTCACGCTGCGCACTTGGCCGGGCTCGAAGGGTTCTATCATGCCGTCGGCGGAAACTCGCCGGATCCAGCGGTCGCTCTTTATGCTCATGGCCTCAACCTAGTGAAATGGCGCGTATTTTAGCCCCTACATGATTTCCGGGCTGTTTCATTCTTCCGACCGGGGCTGATCATCGCGCGAGAACCAACGGTACACCAAAGCCAGACCACTGATTGTGCCCACGCTGGCTTCCGCCGTGAGCCCTCGCGCCAGCCGGTAACTGGCTCGCGCCACGGTACCCGTGTCAGACAGCGCCTGGCGTACGCTGAGCGTAATACCCGAGCTCAGCCGCTTGCTCACATTGATGAAGCGCCGCTCGATGTCACTGGTTCCTGAATCAAGCCCGCTCACCACACTTTCCACAGGCAGCACACTGGCCACGCTACCGAGCTCGCCGGAACGCAGGCTCACTTCATCGATGCCGAATTTCCGATAGAACGGTTCGCCATCACTCAGGAACGAGGTGCCAACGGAAAACAGCAATGCCATGTCGCCTCCGGAATCATTTGGCCCATGCCCCAACAGCAGCCATGAAAGCTTCTCGATTTCGCTGACCGCCGGGTAAGACACTAGTTCGATACGCGGCTTGCGGGCATTGCCCGCCACCCGCACGCCGGCCTCCACAGCAAGCCCCGTGCGCAACGCTTCGATATCGAGCACCGGGCGGGTAATGTCGCCCTGGAAGGTAATGGCGCCGCGCCGCAGTTGCAGGCGCTGCCCGTAAGCCTCGATGGCGCCGCCCCGTGTGCGCAGCGCCCCCAGGCCTGTGAGCTTACCTTCGCGCATGATCACCCGCATATTGCCCACCAGGCCGGAGTTCAAACCGTAGCCGGTGAGGTAGAAGCGCGGGCCCAGATCCACTTCCAGGTCGAGCGAGATGCCTAGCGGTACGTCGGGCGCCGGTTCTTCGCCGGCACGAATCACCACCACATCGCTATCGACCGTGGGAATGCCGCCCAGCATGTCGAGGTCAAACCAGCCGGCGTCGGCGGTAAGCTTGCCGGTGATATCAAGATTGGGCAAGGCGGCGTCGAGCTTTAACGCCCCCGTCATCATGGCATAGCGGTCGGCGCGCTGCACAATCGGGAAACGGTGCAGCACCACATCGATGATGCCGGTTGACTCCACTAGGTTCCAGTCGCCGCTCACGCGCAGCCATCCGCCCTTCGCGTCGGGATTCGTGTTCACCCACTCCGCGGTGCGCCATTCCTTGGGTTCGGCACGCAGTCGCGCCGGGAACTCCAGCCGTTCCAGCACCAGCCGGTCGCCCTCCATGCGCGCCTGCAGCGTGCCGTCAAGCAGGCGCACGCCCTGGTCAATCATGACGACCCGAAGGCCCGTGCCTTGTATCGTGCCCTTGCTCGCCCAGCTCCCGTCGGGCCGGCTATTCAGCGTGATGTTGGCTTGCAGGGCGCCGCCGATATCCAGCGTGTCGCCGATCAGGAGGCTGGTCCAGCCCAGGTCGGCCATGCTCGCATCC
>CAZPYF010000348.1:0-1706 GCA_964590015.1 uncultured Burkholderiaceae bacterium | reverse complement strand
CGACCTGGCCAGCATTGACGCCGATGGCTTCTGGCATATCCATGGTCGATCGGACGACACCCTCAAGGTGGGGGGGCGTCGTGTCGGCCCTGCCGAGATCGAATCCGTGCTGGTGGGTCTGCCGGGCATTGCTGAAGCTGCTGTTATCGGCGTGCCCGACGAAATGAAGGGGCAGAACATCGTTGCGTTCGTGGTGCCGAGGCCCGATGCGGCGCCCATGACCAGCGAGGCTGTACATGCCGCCGCCACAGCAGCTTTAGGTAAGGCAATGGCGCCTTCTCAGCTGTATTTGGTGTCTGGGCTGCCCAAAACCAAGAATGGCAAGATCATGCGCCGCGCCATTCGGGCCCGTTATCTAGGCGAGCCGACCGGTGACCTCTCGGCGCATGACGCACTTACCCCTTTGGAACTGATCCCGACCAAAGTCTGAGATCCAGCGTCTGAGTACACATATTAAGGAAACACTCTCATGGCTACGCCTAAAGCTGAAATGGACAGCACCGAACTCAATATGATCCGCGAGTCGGCTCATGCGATCGCCTCCAAGTTCGACCTCGACTACTGGCGCGATTGCGACACCAATTACAAATACCCGTGGGACTTCATCAATGCTTTCGCCGAGGCAGGCTTTCTTGGAGCAATGATTCCGGAAGCATACGGCGGTATGGACATCGGCCTGACGGCGACTTCCATCATGCTGCACGAAGCGGCCTATTTTGGCGGCTCGAACGGGGCATCGGCCCTGCACTTCTATATGTTCCCGCCGGCGCCAGTGGTGCGTCACGGTTCGGAAGAAATGAAGAAGAAATACCTGCCGGCCATTGCTTCGGGCAAGAGCCTGATGTGCTTCGGCGTGACCGAACCATCGGTGGGTGTGGACACCTCACGCATCAAGACTTTTGCGACGCGCAAGGAAGGCGGCTGGGTCATCAACGGCCACAAGGTGTGGATCACCAATGCCCAGAACGCCGACCGCATTCTGTTGCTGGCCCGTACCTCGCCGCGCAACGATGAGAAGCCCTTCGATGGCATGACGCTGTTCTTCACCGATATGAATCGTGACGCCATCACCGCGCGCCCGATTGAAAAGCTGGCCCGCAACGCCATCGATACCAACGAGCTCTTCATCGACAACCTTGAAGTACGCGACGACGAAGTGGTCGGGGAAGTCGGCAAGGGCATGACCTATCTTTTGGACGGCCTGAACGCCGAGCGTATTGTGGTCTCGTTCGAACAGATCGGTCTGGGCAAGCGTGCGCTCGAACTGGCTACCCAGTACGCCAAAGACCGTGTTGTGTTCGATCGGCCGATCGGCAAGAACCAGGCGATCCAGCATCCGCTGGCGGACTCCTGGATCCGTCTGCACGCCGCAGAATTGGTGGCAATGGAAGCGGCCAAGAAGTTCGATGCGCGTGAGTCCTGCGGCGCCGAAGCCAATGCCGCCAAGTTCCTTGCAACCGAGGCAGCGTTTGAAGTCTGCGACCGCGCCATGCAGACGCACGGCGGCTTCTGCTATGCGAAGGAGTATCATGTTGAGCGTCTCTGGCGCGAGGCACGTCTGCTCAAGATCGCGCCGGTTTCACAGGAAATGGTATTGAATTTCATCGCTCAGAAATGCTTGGGGCTGCCCAAGTCGTATTGAGTGGCCAAATCGGAGTAAATGGATGAAAGACGCACTGATCTGCGAACCCTTGCGTACGCCGGTA
>CAZPYF010000347.1:0-1720 GCA_964590015.1 uncultured Burkholderiaceae bacterium | reverse complement strand
TCAGCTTCCCGCCTGGCAGGTCAGCAGATCCTTGTCTGTAATCACCCAACGGTCGCGGTCGCTGCGGCCGTAGTCGATATCTTCCAGCACGCACTGATCGCCGTCTTCGTCGACCAACATCACGTCCCACGTTCCGGCTTCGATATCGGTGAGCGTCAGGGCGTCGCCTTTTTCGAGCACTTCACTGCCCAGGTAATCGTCGCCCCAGTTGCGGTTGCTTGCGGGTGAGAAATAGATCTCGTGGATTTCCCACGACGACTGGTTAACGAATTCCACGGTTGCGGCAGAGGCAATCATGGGGCTGCACGCCAAGGCGGCCAAGACAAAACGCCAGGTCTTCATTGTGACTCCAAAAGGGGTACGGACGGTCGAGTTGGAAAGCCGCTTGCCGGTAGAGCGCATGGACCCGTGAGCTTTGCAGGATTACAAGCGGTCGCAGATTCTAGCTCGCGCTGCCCGGATTCTCCATTTATATTTATTGATGGCATGGGTCTTGCTCTGGCTAAGCGCCCTCATACGGAGAAAACCATGAAAAACAAATCCTTTGTTCTAGGTCGTACCGGTGCCGCGCTGGCCATTTCATTCGCCGCGCTCGGCTTTACCGCCTGCACCACCACGCTGCCCAATCAGAATGCCACGCCGGCAGAGCAACGTGCCGAAATCAACAACCACGCTGACTCCACGCTCACGCGTCTTTACCAGACGGCGCCGGGTTCGCGCGACCTGGTGGATCGTGCCCAAGGGGTGCTGATTTTCCCGGAAGCGGTAAGCGGCAGCTTCATCGTCGGCGCTGAGCACGGCAAAGGCGTGCTGCGCGTAGGCGGCCAGAATGCGGGCTACTACAGCACGTCGTCTGGATCCATCGGTCTGCAGGCCGGAGCGCAATCGCGCGCAATCGTGATTCTGTTCATGACTCAACAGGCCCTGAATGATTTCCGCAACAGCTCTGGTTGGACTGCAGGCGTGGATGCGTCAGTGGCGGTTGCCACGGTGGGTGCAAACGGCCGTGTCGATACATCGACCATCAAAGAACCTGTGGTGGCCTTCGCCCTCACGAATGCAGGCCTGATGGCGGGCGTTTCGCTGGAAGGATCGAAGATCGAGCGTATCGATCTGTAATGCGCCGGCGGGCGCCAGTCAATCCTGCGCAAGGCCTGCTGCCTGATAATGGCAGCGGGCCGTTTTGCGTCTGATACTTGAACGGCATATAGCGGAGAAACGGGAATGGAACTCGATGCACTCATGCTGGCTCGATTGCAGTTCGCGTTCACCATTTCGTTTCACATCATCTTCCCATCGATCACCATAGGGCTGGCCAGCTATCTGGTGGTGCTGGAAGGGCTTTGGCTCAAGACTCGCAACCCGATCTATCGTTCGCTGTACCAGTACTGGCTCAAGATTTTTGCCGTGAACTTCGGTATGGGTGTGGTGTCGGGCCTAGTCATGGCCTATCAGTTCGGCACGAACTGGAGCGGTTTCTCAGATTTCGCCGGTGGCATCACGGGCCCGTTACTGGCCTATGAAGTGCTTACGGCGTTCTTCCTGGAAGCAGGCTTCCTCGGGGTAATGCTGTTCGGCATGCAACGGGTGGGGCCGGGCCTGCACTTCATGTCAACGATTATGGTGGCGCTCGGCACGCTGCTCTCGGCTACGTGGATCCTGGCTTCAAACAGCTGGATGCAGACGCCGACGGGCTACGAGATCATTGATGGCATTGCCG
>CAZPYF010000346.1:0-1750 GCA_964590015.1 uncultured Burkholderiaceae bacterium | reverse complement strand
GTGCGTGGCGAACAACTGGCCGATGACGCCTTGCTGCTGAGCTGACTGGCCGCACCGCAGGCGGCACGGGGTTTGCTGTAAGGGCTCGTTTACATTTCGGCCCGGGGCATGCAACCAACAACCTCTCATCGTACGCTGCGCATTCTCACGGTGAACGCCCACAAGGGGTTCACCGTTTTCAACCGGCGCTTCATCTTGCACGAGTTGCGCGAGGCGATTCGGGCCACGCAAGCCGATATCGTGTTTCTTCAAGAGGTACTGGGCGCACATCATCGCCACGCTCGGCGCCTGGCGCGCTGGCCCACCAGT
The DNA here is from genome assembly GCA_964590015.1 of uncultured Burkholderiaceae bacterium. Taxonomy (GTDB): domain Bacteria; phylum Pseudomonadota; class Gammaproteobacteria; order Burkholderiales; family Burkholderiaceae_B; genus Yanghanlia. The sequence goes on along the minus strand of CAZPYF010000346.1, from coordinate 1,441 downwards.
AGCCAATACGAGTTCCTGGCCGACACGATCTGGCCTGAATTCGCGTATGGGCGCAATGCGGTGTATCCGTACGGCCACCACGGCAACGCCGTGCTATCCAAATTTCCGATTGCGGCGCACGACAATATCGATATTTCGGTGGGCAAACAGGAGCGCCGAGGGTTGTTGCATTGCGTGCTGCGCCCGCCAATGTTGGGCTTTGACGTGCATGCCATCTGCGTGCACTTGGGCTTGCGCGAACGGCAAAGGGCGCCGCAGTTGGAAACGCTGTGCGGCCTGATCGAGGAACAAGTGCCGGCCGACGCGCCGCTGTTCGTGGCAGGTGATTTCAACGACTGGCGCATGCGAGGTCAGCACTATCTTGATCGGCACTGTGGCCTGAAAGAGATCCATCGCGAAAACCATGGCCACCTGGCCCGCACCTTTCCCGCCACCTTTCCCGTGTTCAGGTTAGATCGGATCTATGTGCGCAATGTGGCAAGCTTTCGTACGGTGAAACTGTCGCGCCAGCCTTGGGCGCGGCTCTCTGATCACGCTCCGCTGGCTGCAGAGGTGTCGCTATGCCCGTGAATTGGTCACAAGGCAACGCCTTCGAATTGCTTGAGAACGGCGAGGAGTTCTTTCCGGCGGTATTCGAAGCGATACGGGCTGCACGCCGCAGTGTGCTGCTCGAGACCTTCATCATTTTTGATGATCGCGTGGGGCGCGAGTTAAAGGACGTGCTCATCGAGGCGGCCGGTCGCGGCGCACAAGTCGACGTGACGTTCGACGGCTACGGAACGGCAGACCTGCCCTCCGCATTTATCGAAAGCCTGGTTGAAGCCGGCGTGCGCCTGCATGTGTTTGACCCGAAGCCTCGGCGGCTTGGGTTCCGCACGAACCTGTTCCGGCGCCTGCATCGCAAGATCGTCGTGGTCGACAGTGAGCTGGCCTTTGTGGGCGGCATCAATTTCGGCGCGGATCACCTGATCAAGTCGGGGCCGATGGCCAAGCAGGACTATGCCGTGAGCGTGCGAGGCCCGATCGTGGCCGACATCGAGGCGGATGTACTCAAGCTGCTTGCAACTGGTAGCCGCGAGCGTTCATTCTGGCGTCGCTTGCGCTGGCGCCGGCGACCGCCCCAGGAGCAACCCGGCGGTGCCGTGGCCGCGTGGGTCATACGCGATAACGATGAGCACACCAACGACATCGAACAGCATTACCGCATCGGTATTCGTGCTGCGCGTGAGCAGATCACCATTGCCAACGCCTATTTCTTTCCTGGGTATTCGCTGCTACGCGATCTGAGGGCCGCAGCTAAACGGGGGGTACGGGTACGGCTGATCCTTCAAGGCGAGCCTGACATGCCGGCTGTGCGCTTTGCAGCCACCATGCTTTACGACTACCTGATTTCGGCGGGTGTGGAGATTTACGAGTACTGCGAGCGCCCCTTCCACGGCAA
>CAZPYF010000345.1:0-1782 GCA_964590015.1 uncultured Burkholderiaceae bacterium | reverse complement strand
ATCAATTGGGAGCGCGATCTGCCCGAAGCGCAGGTCTTCGACCTGCGTAACGTAGTTGACGGCGACCCCGACCCACAAGGCGGCACGCTGCGTATTCAGCGCGGCATCGAAGTGGGGCATGTTTTCTTCCTGGGCGACAAGTATTCCCGTGCACTGAATGCGACCTTCCTGGAAACCGACGGAAAGCCTGCCGTCATGCAGATGGGGTGCTACGGCATAGGGGTGAGCCGCATTGCCGCAGCCGCCATCGAACAAAACCACGACGCACGCGGCATCATTTGGCCCCGTGCGATCGCCCCGTTCGAAGTAGTGATCTGCCCCATGGGCTATCACAAGAGTGAAACGGTTCGCAACGCCGCCGACGAACTCTACGAGGGTTTGAAAGCCGCCGGCGTCGATGTTGTACTCGATGATCGCGATACGCGACCCGGCATCATGTTTGCCGACTGGGAGCTCGTCGGGGTGCCGCTGCGTGTTACGGTAGGCGACCGGGGCCTGAAGGAAGGCATCGTTGAGATCCAGGCGCGCCGTGCCGAGCAGGTCGACAAGGTCCGAGTCGACGCTGCGTTGGGGCATGTGCTCGAAACATTGCAATCGCTATAAAGCATGCCGCCTTCCGGGCCACGGCCCGGGAGGGTTACAAACTTGGACAAACCCATGCTCACGGAAAGCCCGAAGGCCTCTGCGGCCCTCAAGATTCGCGTATATTACGAGGACACCGATGCTGGCGGTATCGTGTACTACGCGAACTACCTCAAGTATTTCGAACGGGCACGTACCGAATGGCTGCGTGGCCTCGGCATCGATCAGTCGCAACTCGCCACAACCGAAAGACGCTTGTTTGTCGTAAGAAACGTTGAAATACAATACCGCAAACCGGCAAGACTCGATGACGAGCTCGTCATACACACTCGAATCAAGCATCTTGGGCGTGCCTCGATACGTTTCGAGCAGCGTGCGTTGCATGGCGAAGAACTTCTCTGTCAAGCCCTGGTCACTATATGCTGCGTCGAGGCCACGAGCCTACGCCCAGTTGACCTCGGCCCCACGATGCAAACCTTGTTGACATAAACGCGGAACACACTATGCAAGCCACGAGCGACATGTCGCTGATTTCCCTGTTGGTGCAAGCCAGCATACCCGTCCAGCTCGTCATGCTGGTACTCGTAGCCATTTCCGTTCTCTCCTGGACTTACATCTTCAGCAAGCGTGCCGCATTGAAGCGGGCCGACGAACAGACGCAGCGCTTCGAAGACGATTTCTGGGCGGGCGGCGATCTGTCGGTGTTGCAGCAGTCGATTGCCACGCGACGCGACGAACATGGCGCGCTGGCTCGAATCTTTGATGCCGGCATGACCGAGTTCATGAAGGCCCGCCGCGTCAACAGCTCATCTGACGCCCTTCTCGACGGCCCTCGCCGCGCCATGCGCGCCACGTACCAGCGTGAAATGGATACCCTCGAGTCGCACTTAAACTTCCTGGCTTCAGCCGGTTCTGTGAGCCCCTACATCGGCCTGTTGGGAACGGTGTGGGGCATCATGCACGCCTTCATGGGCTTGTCGTCGATGCAGCAAGCTACCCTGGCTGCGGTCGCCCCGGGTATCGCCGAAGCACTGGTGGCCACTGCCATCGGCTTGTTCGCTGCGATCCCCGCGGTGGTGGCCTACAACCGCTATACGAACGAGATCGACCGTCTCTCGATTCGATTCGACTCCTTCATTGACGAGTTCCTGAACATTCTCCAACGCCAGGTGCGCTGATGCCTTCAATACGCAACAGCGG
>CAZPYF010000344.1:0-1792 GCA_964590015.1 uncultured Burkholderiaceae bacterium | reverse complement strand
ATGGAATCGGCCAGCGTTTCTCCATCGATCTCCATCACGATGTCGCCCACACGAAGGCCCGCCTCGTAGGCCGGGCTGCCCCGCACAACCCCCGCGACAATCAGCCCTTCCTGGCGCTTCAGGCCGAATGCACGCATGAGCTCGGGCGTAATATCTTGCAGTTCAATGCCCACCCAGCCCCTGGTGACCTTGCCCGTGCGCACAATTTCGTCGAGTATGGTGGCCGCACTGCGCGCCGGTATCGCGAAACCAATGCCCAAAGACCCACCGGTCTCTGAATAAATGGCGGTGTTGATGCCCACCAGCCGGCCCTGGGCATCGACCAGCGCACCGCCCGAGTTGCCGGGGTTGATGGCGGCATCGGTCTGAATGAAGTTCTCGTAGATGTTGATGCCAAGCCGATTGCGCCCCAGGGCCGAGACGATGCCCAATGTAGTGGTCTGCCCCACCCCAAACGGATTGCCGATCGCCAGCACGATGTCGCCCACTCGCAAGCTGTCGGCCTCATCGAACTGTATGGCTTGCAACTTTGGAAGCGCGATTTTCAGTACCGCGAGATCGGTTTCCGGATCGGCACCAACGACGCGCGCATCGGCCTCACGCCCGTCGCTCAAGGCCACACGTATCGAATCGGCCGATTCGACCACGTGATAGTTCGTGAGCAGGTAGCCATCGGCCCGCACGATCACGCCCGAACCCAGGCTACCCGACTGGCGGCGCTGGCTGAAACCGGGCAGCCCGCGAAACAGCCGGTTCAGTTCCGGGTCGGCGGGTAGCGGTATCAGCGGCACATCAACCACTTTGGTCGTATAGATGTTCACCACCGCCGGGGCGGCCCGTGCCACGGCGTCGGCATACGATGATGCGGCATCGGGCGTGGCCACACCGCCTTGGGGGGCAGCGCTGTTCACGACGGCCGGCGATGCGCGCCGACCGATATGCAGCCAGTCTGGCCGCAGCGTCGTGACGATGAATAAAATACCCAGGCAGACGGTCACGGTCTGGGCAAAGACCAACCACAAACGATGCATAGACCCTACAGGAACAAAGAATGAACCAGGTTTCCACACGGCAGCTTGCCGAATGGCTCGAGAAGACGCTGCAGACGCAGCGCATCAAAGACTACTGCCCCAACGGGCTACAGGTAGAGGGCACAGACACCATACGGCATATTATTACCGGAGTGACCGCCTCACAGGCACTGCTTGATGCCGCAGTGCAACAGAACGCCGATGCCATCATGGTGCACCACGGCTGGTTCTGGAAAAACGAGAGCCCGGTATTGCGCGGAACCAAACGCAAGCGCATTGCCACGGCGCTGCAGCACGACTTGAACGTATTTGGCTTTCATTTGCCGCTCGACGTTCATCCGGAATTGGGCAATAACGCTCAGCTGGCGCTAAAGCTTGGGTTCGAGCCCGACCGCAACGACGACGGTACGCCCGTCAATTTCGGGCCCAGCGACCTGGTGTGGCGTGGGCGCTGCGAGCCGTGCACGTTGGCCGAACTGGGCGCGCGGGTGGCCCGAGCGTTGGGGCGCGAGCCCATGGTGCTCGGCGCACCCGACAAACGAGTAGAGACTGTGGCCTGGTGTACCGGTGGGGCGCAAGACATGATGCAGGCCGCCATCGACAGCGGCGCAGATGCCTATATTACCGGCGAAGTATCGGAGCCAAACTTCCACCTGGCGCAAGAAACCGACACGGGCTTCATTGCAGCCGGCCACCACGCCACCGAGCGCTACGGCATTCAGGCGCTGGGCGAAGCAGTGGCGCGGGAGTTCGGGGTGCGG
>CAZPYF010000343.1:0-1814 GCA_964590015.1 uncultured Burkholderiaceae bacterium | reverse complement strand
TTCAAGATCGGTTTCGGCCGTGCCCGCGTTCACCACCAGACGCCACGATTCGGGGCTGAAGAAATAGACGATGAGGTCGTCAATGACACCGCCACGCTCGTTGAGCATGCACGAATAAATGGCCTTGCCGGCAACGGAAAGACGGTCGACGTCGTTGGCTAGCAAGCGACGCAGAAAAGCCTTCGAATCAGGCCCCTGAATATCGACGTTGAGCATGTGCGAGACATCAAACATGCCGGCGGCACGCCGTACCGCGTGATGCTCTTCAATCTGTGAACCGTAGGCGACGGGCATGTTCCAGCCGCCGAAATCGACCATGCGCGCGCCGGCGGCGACATGGGCGTTGAATAATGGGGTCTGTTTCAGGGCTGCGTTCATGGGCGAAGACTCCGGATAAAAGGCAAGTGTCAGAAATACGAACGGCCCGGCTACGGGTTCCCCCCTCGGCCGAACCGCCCTTCTGTCCTTTTGCCTGAGAGTTGACCCGCACGATGCGAGTGTTCACCTTCGGCGCCCGCTGCGCCGGCGTGTAGATGCCGGCGGCGAGTCTCTCCAGAGTGCCGCCTTGCCCAACTTTGGGCAACGCAGGAGTGGTACGGGATACCTGAGCGATTATGGGCGTTTGCGCCTTCGGTGGCCGCCGGCAACGGCGACACTCTCCCACTCTCTGCAGTGACAGCAAAGGCAAGAGAATAACCGATCGGCGAAGCGACGTACAGCCGCCTGCGGTCAGTGCTGCAGCGCCCGCCCGCACGCCACGCCCGACGCCCATGCCCACTGGAAGTTGTACCCGCCCAGCCATCCCGTAACGTCGACGGCCTCGCCTATAAAGTACAAACCCGGCACCTTGCGCGCCTGCATGCTGCGCTGGTCAAGCTCGTCGGTGTCGACGCCGCCGCGCATGACTTCCGCCTTGCGGTACCCGGCCGTGCCGGTGGGAATCAGCCGCCACCGATGAATGCGTTCGGCCAGCGCCTTCAGGCGACGATCCGCCACATCGGCCAGGCGCATGCCGCCCAGCTCGCCTTCCTCGTGCGCGAGCCAACGTTCGGCCAGCCGCCGCGGCCATAGGCCCGACAGAACCGTACTCAGTTGCTGTCGGTTGCCGGCCTTGTTGGCGAGTAGCGCCTCTTCCAGATCCGTGGCGCAGGCCAGATCGATCTCGATCGGTTCACCTGGGTTCCAGAAGGTCGAAATCTGCAGAATGGCCGGCCCCGATAAGCCACGATGAGTGAACAGCAGGTCTTCCAGAAAAGACGCTTCAAGTGCTGCGCCCTTACCCTTGCGTACCGGGCCCGACGGCACATTGCGCACCGTGACCTCAAGGGCCACGCCGCTCAGCTCGGCAAACGGTTTCCATTGGGCGGCATCGAAAACCAGCGGCACGAGTGCCGGCCGGGGTTCCACCACACGCAATCCAAACTGGCGAGCAATGCCCAAGGCGAAGTCAGTGGCCCCCAATTGAGGAATAGCCATACCGCCTGTGGCCAGCACGAGTTGCCGGGCTTCAATATCGCCCTGCGAAGTCGTCAGCTGGAAGCCGCCGTCACCCTGCGCGACGGCCTGGACACTGCAGGGCATACGCCAGGCCACGCGGGCGTCGTCGCATTCCGCACGCAGCATCTCGATAATCTGCTCAGCTGATTCATTGCAGAAGAGCTGGCCGCGATGCTTTTCATGCCACCGAATACCGTGGCGCTCCACCAAATCCAGGAAGTCGCGCGGGGTGTATCCCGCCAGCGCCGAGCGGCAGTAGTAGGGGTTGCGCGAAATGAACTGGGCGGGCGTGGTGCCGATATTGGTGAAGTTGCAGC
>CAZPYF010000342.1:0-1821 GCA_964590015.1 uncultured Burkholderiaceae bacterium | reverse complement strand
GCCCGCGCCCGTAGCGCCGCGCGAACATCACGAGATTCACCAACTGGGCCGCGTGCGGGTCGATGCTTATGCGTGGATGAAGCACATCCCGGCGTCAGGCACACGCACGCTTGGTACCTTGCCCGACCGCCTGCGTGATCACCTTGAGGCGGAGATGCGCTACGCAGATGAAGTGCTGCGCCCGCTGGCGGCCGACGCAGCTGCTTTCCATGAGCGTATGAGTCGGCGAGTGGCCGAGGTCGATGAGCCCTTGCTTCGGTCGACAGGCCGCTGGCGTTATGAGAACTCGGTGCCGCCCGGCCGCACGCATCGAATATTCACACGCACGGGCCCCCAGCAGGAGACGCAGACATTACTGGATGAGGCGCAACGTGCACACGGCCATGCCTACTATCGTGCAACCGGCCACCAGGCAAGCTGCGACGATCGGTACTTTGCATGGGCCGAAGATCTGCGTGGCGATGATCGCCATCGCATCTGCGTACTTGACACCGTTACCGGAGAGGTTCGCACGGTGGTCGACGCCGACGCGTTCGGCTACGGAGGGTTCACATTCTCGCCCTCCTCGCGCTATCTGTTCTGGATCTGGCGCGATGTTCACAGCCGACCGACCCGGCTGTACCGATCGCCCGTCGGCGGGGGCGATGCGGTGCTGGTGTATGAGGAAACCGATCCGGCGCTCTTCATGCAGGTGGCGCGCTCGGCGGCCGATGGCTACGTGGTATTGACGCTCGGCGGCCCCGACACAAGCGAAGTTAGGTTGATCCCGGCCGAGGCCGAAACGGAAGCGCCGCGTGTCGTGCGACCTCGCCAGCGTGGCGTGCGCTACGAGGTCAATGAATGGAACGATGCGCTGCTGATGCTTACCGACGCCGACCAGGCGCCCGACCGCAAGCTGTTGGAACTTGATGCTCACTTCCAAATCGTGGGCGAGCGTGTGCCGCATCGCCCCGGCGTATCGATTCTTGCCGTACTGCCTTTTTCGCGGGCGCTGGTGCGCCTTGAGCGCGAGGCGCTACAGCTGCGTCTGGTGCTGATGCACACCCAGGGCGGTGAGACCATTGTTGAATTCGATGAGCCTGCCTACTGTCTGGAACCCCTACCGGCACAGCCTTACGATGCTCGCGAGTTGCGCGTCCTGCATCAAACGCCTGCTCAGCCGCCGCGCTGGTTCGACATCGCCCTTGATACCGGTGAATGTCGGCAGGTCGGCGCAACCCGGCTGAGCGGCTTCGATCCCGAGCAATACCGGGTTGAACGCTTGCATGCGCGAGCGCCCGACGGCGAGTCGGTGCCCATCACGGTGCTGTCTCGTGCGGATGCGCAAGGCCCCCAGCCCCTGCTGCTCAATGGTTACGGTGCCTATGGCATTGCAAGGGAACCGGGTTTTTCGCTTCCCGCCATTGCGTTGGTCGACAGCGGGTTCCGTTATGCCATCGCGCATGTGCGCGGGGGGTCGGAGAAGGGTTGGCAGTGGTACCAAGACGGCTGCCGCGAGAAGAAGCGCAACTCCATGACCGATTTCATCGCCTGTGCGCAGCACCTTGTCAACGCCGGGTATGCCGCGCCGCGCGGAATCGTGGCACATGGCATTTCGGCGGGCGGGCTGCTCGTGTGCGGCGCCATGAATATTGAGCCGAGTTTATGGGCCGGCGTCATGGCGCAAGTGCCCTTTGTGGATATGCTGAACACCATGAGCGATGCCGATCATCCGCTCGTTCCGTTGCTGCGGCCTGACTGGGGCGACCCGCTGGCTGATCCCTACGCTTATGACCATATTGCGGCCTTGTCGCCGTACGAGAACGTGAGCGCAGCCGATTA
>CAZPYF010000341.1:0-1846 GCA_964590015.1 uncultured Burkholderiaceae bacterium | reverse complement strand
TGCTCGCTCTGATCGGGATGCACGATAAACACTACTTCGTAGTGGCGCATGGGTGTAAGCTCCTTGTGGATGATTCCCGGCCAAAACCCATATACAACCCATAAGCAAGCTGAGCCGCTATGAGCTGTCAAAAGCCGGGAGAATCAGCCCGCCCGCAGGCAACGTGCCGCGTGGTCGAGCAATGAAACAGTAAATTCTAACATATTCCCGGAAGAAGGAAGTGCCATGTCTTTACGGTTCCCCCTGCTCCTGCCTCTTGCCCTGGCACTCGTTGCGTGTAGCGACGGCGGCACACACGGCAGCGCGATTCCATCGCACCATGTAGAGCAAGCGGTGCAGCAACTCGACCAGATCGTTGCCGACACCATGGCCCGTACAGGCGTTCCGGGCATTGCCGTAGCCGTCGTGCATAACAATACCGTCGTGTATTCGAAAGGCTTCGGCGTGCGCCGGCTCGGCGACTCCACATCGGTCGATCCGCATACCGTCTTCCAATTGGCTTCGCTATCGAAATCCGTAGGCGCCACGGTTGTGGCAACCCAGGTCGGGGAAGGCGTGATCAGTTGGGATACGCCCGTGGTGGAGCATCTGCCATGGTTCACAATGCACGATGAAGCCACCACCGCGGCGGTCACGATCGGCGACCTGTATTCGCACCGTTCCGGCTTGTCGGATCATGCCGGCGATGATCTTGAGGCGCTCGGTCACGATCGACGCGAAGTACTGGAGCGGCTCCATCTGCTACCCGCTGCCCCGCTGCGTAGCCGCTACGAATACACCAACTTCGGCCTCACGGCAGCCGCCGAAGCGGTGGCGCAGGCGTCGGGCAGCGCGTGGGAAGACCTTTCAGAGCAGGCGCTCTATCGCCCCCTGCGCATGTCGGCCACGAGTTCACGATTTTCCGACTTCATGGCGCACGAAAATCGCGCGTCTCCGCACGTGCTGCGTAACGATGAGTTCGTGCTGGGCGACGCCCAGCGCCAACCCGATCCGCAATCGCCGGCCGGGGGCGTGAGTTCGAACGTGGTCGATATGGCCGAATGGATGAAGTTGATTTTGAACGAGGGCCGCCACAATGGTGAGGAGCTTATTCCCCGCGCCGCATTAATGCCGGCCCTCACACCCCAAGCCGAATCGTCACCTGCTAGCGGTGAACGCCCAGCAGGCCATTACGGATACGGCTTCAATATCTCTACCTCTGACACCGGCGAGGTTCGCTACGGCCACTCTGGAGCCTTTATCCTCGGATCCGGTACAAGCTTTTCTATTCTGCCCGGTGCAAACACCGGCATTATCGCGCTGTCGAATGGTCAGCCGGTCGGTGCGGTAGAAGCCATCACGGCAGCCTATACCGATATCGTCGAGCACGGGCGTATCACGCGCGATTGGTTCGAACTATTCACGCCTACTTTTGATGAGATGAACGCGCCTGAAGGGCAATTTGTCGGCCAACCCTTCCCCGAAAACCCGACCCCGCCCCTACCGCCACACGCCTACGTCGGCACCTATGCGAACGACTATTTCGGAGAGGCCAGCGTTGTGCCCCATGAAGCGGGGCTCGCGCTTGCCATGGGGCCCAGCCGGAAAACGTTCGTGTTGCGCCACTGGAGCGGCAACGTGTTCGTATTCGAATTGGCCGGTGAGCTGGCTGCCGAGGGTTCGCGATCAGCCGCGACCTTCACGCCGGGGCCGAGTGGCATCGCTCAAACCCTCACGCTGGAACTGTTCGACAAAAATCACGTAGGTACGCTGACCCGACGCTGAGCTGCTCCACTGACCCCACGCTGAACTGCTCCACCGAGTCTGCCGGCCGAGCAGACTGGGTGAGAGAGTGGGTGCGTCGGTG
>CAZPYF010000340.1:0-1904 GCA_964590015.1 uncultured Burkholderiaceae bacterium | reverse complement strand
GGGGCCGAACATCGCCGAAGTACTGGAAGGCGGGCTGCCCGGCGTGCCGGTCTCGATGTATATCAGTCAGGGTGATTATCGGGGTATTGACGACAACAATATGAGCCACATCGAGCTGAAGAACAGCATGATGAGCCACCAGACGTACCGCAATTACACCGCGTTCATGGAAGCGGAGCTGGCCGTTCTGCAAGACCTGGGCTACACCATCGACCGGCGCAATTTCTTTGGGCGTTCGGTGTATGGAAGCGGTCTCGACATCGTGAACGACCGGGGCTTTTACGCGCGCAATGCCCAGGGCACCGACTATCTTGCCGGGCAACCGAACCGTGCGCTGCTGGGGCTCGGCTTGCATGTGTACGGTAGCCATAACCACATCCGCCAGACCGCCGATCTACTTGCGTCGGGCGAAGGCGGCGCCGGCATTCGCGTCGACGGCGAAGGGAACACCATCGTCATAGATCCGGGTGTGCGCGTGCATGCAAACGGTCTGGATGGCCAGGGCGTCATGTTCACCTATGGCCGCCACCACAACTTGGTGCACCGCGGTGATATTGAAGCGCTAGACGCGCATGGCGTCGGCCTGCGGTTCGACTTCGGCAATAACGCGCTGAAGAACAGCACCGAATACCGCGGGTCGTATATCCATACGATTGGGGGTAAGCCGTGGGGGCCCGCGCCCGAGCTGCGTGGCCCGTTGGTCAGCCGCGCCGATATCACGGGCCGGGTGGCCGGCGGCGAGGCGGCCATCTACATGGGCCCCACCGCGCTGGTGGGCAGCGTCAATTTAATGCAAGGTGCTCGCATCGAAGGCGATATTGTTTCGCACTACAACCAGCGCGACGAAACGGGCGCACGCCGACTCACCCAGGTGTCATTCGGGCAGCAGGCCGATGAACAAGGCCGTGCTACCCGTGCCGCCGACCCCGCTTTCCGCATGGCGTATGGCGGCAATATTCGTGGGCGCGACAATCTTGCGCTGTCGTTCGATGGCGGTGCCACAATGCTTACCGGCCGGCACGCGGTGCATGGCGTCGCGGTGCGGCCCGACGCCACGCTGGCGGGAACGTCAACGTTTGAGCTGGCTGACGATGGGCTCTTCCTGAACGAAGGCCGGGTCGCACCGGGTGCTTCGATTGGCACGATGAGCGTCGACGGCAACTTCCGCCAGAATTCCTCGGGTCAACTGCAGGTCGAGTTCAACCCGGCCGGTCAGCATGATGTGCTCGCGGTCAGCGGTACGGTGGATCTAGCCGGCACATTGGAAATGACGCCAGTCGAGGGGTGGTACGGCAACGCCTACAGCTTGCAGGCGCAACCCGTGGCAGCCGGCGGCACAGTGGCCGGCGGCTTCGAGGCCGTGACAGTGGCTTCGGTCTCGCCCACGCTTGCCTTCACTGCACGCCCGGCCGGCGTCGCTGGCGTCGAGGTCTCCGCGGCCCGTGCCGATGACGCCTACAGCCGGTATGCGGCAAACGATAATGCGCGGGCCGCAGGGCGCGCACTGGAATCGGTGGCCGGCGCGTTGCCGCCTGGAATGCATCCGTTCATGGCGGCCATGGACTTTTCTGCCCGTGACGGCAGTGAGGTCGCCCGCGCCCTCGATCTGGCCTCGCCTCAAGGCTATAGCGCGGGGCTGGCCGCGTCGCTGACGCGCGAGCGTGAGGTCATGGATACGGCTCTGCGCGGCTTCGGCGAAGGCCTGCGCAATGCCCAGGGTTCCGATTGGAAGGGCTTCGCCGTGGCGTTCGGCGGCGAAGGTCGGCAAGATCAGCGCGATTCCCAAGTGGGTTATGACGCCACCACCTATGGCCTGGTGATCGGTGGCGGCCGCACGCTGGCCGCGAACCCCGACATTGCAGTGGGTGTGCATCTGGACATCGCCGAGCAGCGGGTGAAGCTGA
>CAZPYF010000339.1:0-1916 GCA_964590015.1 uncultured Burkholderiaceae bacterium | reverse complement strand
CAACTGCCCCCGCGTCTGTATTGATTGATACCTGAATCCTTCATACAGGATCTCCTCGCTCGGGTCGATGTCGTAGATGTCGTCGGGCGATATGTGCAGCTGCGCAAGGGCGGTGCCAATCTTCTTGGCCTCTGCCCCTTCCACAACGAAAAATCGCCGTCATTTACGGTTAGCCCCACCAAGCAGTTCTACCACTGCTTCGGTTGTGGCGCCCACGGAACGGCCATCACCTTTCTGATCGAACACACCGGGGCCAGTTTCCCCGAAGCCGTTCGTGCGCTCGCCGGCAACGTCGGTATGACCGTGCCCGAGGCGCCACGTACGCCGCGGCAACGTCAGGCCGACCGCGAGCGCAAGCAAGAGGTGTCGCGCCACGAGCAGGTGCTCGACACGGCCTGCCGACATTATCTGGCACGTCTCAAAGCGTCGCCACGAGCCATTGAGTATCTCAAGGGTCGGGGGCTAAGCGGCGAGATCGCCGCGCGCTTTGGTCTGGGCTGGTCGGGTGAAGACCGACGGGGTCTCGCGGCCGTATTTCCCGATTACGAAGATCCCATGCTGGTGGAATGCGGCCTGGTGATCGAGGCCGACGACGGCCGGCGCTATGACCGTTTCCGTGAACGCATCATGTTTCCAATTCGGAACGGGCGCGGCAAGTTGATCGGTTTCGGCGGGCGCATCATTGGTAAAGGCGAGCCCAAGTATCTCAATTCGCCGGAAACGCCCTTGTTTTCCAAGGGCCGTGAGTTATATGGTCTGTGGGAATCGCGTGCCGGTATTCGCAGCGAAGGTTGCGTATTGGTCGTTGAAGGGTATATGGATGTGGTGGGGCTGGCACAGCACGGCTTGAACAACGCCGTCGCTACGCTTGGCACCGCCACCACGCCCGAACATGTGCAGAAGTTGCTGCGTGCCAGTCATAAGGTGGTATTCAGCTACGACGGCGATGCCGCCGGGCGCAGGGCGGCGTGGCGTGCATTGCAGGCCAGTCTGCCGCAGATGCGCGACGACGTGTCCGTACGGTTTCTGTTTCTACCGGCCGAGCACGACCCCGATTCCTATATACAGGCATACGGAGACAAGGCATTCCGCGCCTGCGTTGACGAAGCCGTTTCGTTGTCGCGCTTCATGTTCGACGAACTGGCTTCACGCCACCGGCTTGATGAAGCCGAAGGCCGTGCCGCGTGTGTCCATGAGGCCATGCCCTTGCTGGCCGCGATGCCGCAAAATGCGTATCGCCTACAGGTTGAACGGGAATTTGCGCAGCTGGTGCGACTCACGTCCGACGAGTTGGGCGGGTTGCTCGACCAAGCCCGTGCTGCGGCGGATATGCAGGCACGCAATTATGCGGGCGCAACGCCCGCCATGGCAGCGGCCGGCGCGATGCAATCGGGCCGGGCCACGCGTTCACCCGATGGTGCGCATGCGCGTGCCGAGTACGACGATTCGGCCGAGCTCACCGCCGATGCCGGGGCGTACGGCGGTGAGCCGTGGGAAGGGGCGATACCGTGGGAAAGCGGCGAAGCGGTGGGCGCCGAGCCCAGGGGTGTAGGAACCCGTGCGCCGGGTCGCCGGCAGAGCAGGGCGAGTCGGCAATCCGGCTCGAGCACGCGCCACAGTGTTACCCCGATGGCAAAGCAATTGCTGCGCTTATTGATCGCGCACCCGCGACTGGTGGCAGGCTTAGGCGACCAGCAACTTGAAATTTTGGAGCGTGGCCCCCATTTAAGACTTGTGCGCGAACTGATCGCGCTTGCCGCCGCCAGCGGCGCCCGCCACGCCGGGGCGCTGTTACAGGCGGCTGAACCTGGCTCCGATCTTGAGCAGGTGCTGTCCGGGCTTGGGCCACAAGTGCTGGCCGAAGAAGACCTGCCTGACCCGCAGGCCGAATGGAATGACGCCCTGAGACGCATCGA
>CAZPYF010000338.1:0-1930 GCA_964590015.1 uncultured Burkholderiaceae bacterium | reverse complement strand
GCGCCTTGAAGCCGGTTGCGATGCCGCCCTTGATGGTCAGCGCATCCGTTACATGATATACACCGTAGATACGCGGCGACCAATGCGTGCCGAAACGCTCGTCGTGATCCATGCGCACCCCCGCCGTCAGGGTAAAGGCGTCGGTGACGTAGAAGTCGTCTTCCAGGAAGAGCGCGTAGTTGTCCAACGTAACCTTGTCGGTATTGGTGGGGTAATTGGGAAAGCGCGCCTCGTTCTGGATGCCGTTCAGTTCGCTGCGCAGGTACTGCCCGCCAAAGCGCAGGGTATGGCGCTCGAACGGCATGCTGAAGCTTGCATCGAGCACGGTATTCACCAGCTTGCGGTTATCGGCGTACTCACCCGATTTCGGCCAGTTTTCCTGCACGTTTTCTTCGCGGTACAGCGCCACACGCGACTCGCCCAGGCGCCAGCGGCCGGTGTGGGTCAGGCCATACGAGGTACGGCGATGCTGTTCCTTGCCCCAGGCCAGGGTGGGCACGATAGACTTGCCGGGCGTGTATTCGGTAGTCAGGCGCTGGCTCACGATATCGAGCACCAGATCCTGATTGTCGGAGGGGCGCAGTGCCAGCTTCAGGCCCAGGTTGCGCGTATCGCGGCCATAGGCCGCATTGGCGCTGGGGTAGAAGTTCGTGGCCTCGCTGGCATTGTTGTAGGAACCATAGACCTGCAGGCCCAGCACGTCGCTCTTGATCGGCCCGCCGATCCAGAACTGCGTCTCGCGGCTGTTGCCGTAGTCGTCATCGGTCTGCAGGGTGACTGAACTGTCGAGCGCCGCCGACCATTGGTCGGGAACCTTGCGGGTGATGACGTTGATGACGCCGCCCATGGCCTCGGAACCATACAGCGACGACATGGGGCCGCGCACCACCTCGATGCGCTCGATCGCCGCCAACGGCGGCATGAAGGCATATTGCACGCCGCCCGTGCCCCGGTTCATGGTTTCGCGCGTGTTCTGCCGCCGGCCATCCACCAGAATCAGCGTGTATTCGCCCGGCAGGCCGCGAATCACGATATCTTTGCTGTTCGGGTCGCCGCCCGCCATGACCACGCCTTCCACATGGCTCACCGCCTCGGCGACCGTGGTGTAGCCGCTCTTCTCGATGTCTTCACGGGTGATGACGGTCATCGAGGCCGGCGCATCCTTGACCCTCTGCTGCACGCCGCTTGCCGTGACGACCACCGGTTCCAGCACCGTTGCGGGGCCGGCGGGCTGCGCCCACACCCCTGCACCAGGCGCGCACAGCAGCGCCGCCGCCAGCGGCGCCAGCCGCAACGCGCGGCCCGACACCATGGAAATCCCCTCGATACCAGACATTGCTCTTCTCTCCTTCCAAGGCTGATGACAGGTCGGGGCAGGCCCGACGCCGCCACCTTTGCCGGTGGCGACCCAACATTGAATCATTCTCATTTACATAAAAGGTTTGAAGAACGGGCAAAGTCCTTTGCGAACGAGGCGCAACGGCGGTACGACGGCCTTATTGCGAAAAAGAAGGGGCTGCGCGGCACGCAGGCCTAGTGTGCTGTCTGGTTAATTGTGCGCTTATATTCGAGTGCATGGGCTTGTCAGGCAAGGCGCGAACCACAGCGATAGCCGTAGCTATCGCGAGGATTCGTAACGCAGCATGGCGAGCACAGGCGCCGAAGATAAGTGTGCGAATTAACCAGACAGCACACTGATATGTATTGACCTTGTCAACTATTTTTCCGTGGTTTTTCCCGGCACGGGGCCAATTTGTTATTGACACATCATGCTCGGACTACATCTGCACGCGGGATCACGGCTGTGGGTTTGTCACGGTGTTTTGTGACTACAGCCAGGATGGTCCACGCGTATTTTTCAGCGCA
Organism: uncultured Burkholderiaceae bacterium; assembly: GCA_964590015.1. GTDB lineage: Bacteria > Pseudomonadota > Gammaproteobacteria > Burkholderiales > Burkholderiaceae_B > Yanghanlia. Next base: position 64 of record CAZPYF010000338.1, on the reverse strand, counting down.
AGGCGCTGGCAGCAGAACGGGCGGCAAATACGACGGTTGATCAGTCTGATATGCGCGGATTGGT
>CAZPYF010000337.1:0-1941 GCA_964590015.1 uncultured Burkholderiaceae bacterium | reverse complement strand
GCATAAACCTTTCCACCATGGGAAGGTCAACATAGCGAGACTTTGCGGGGATGCGGCACGGCATCATGCCGCCTCACGCCCAATAGGTGAAAACGAGCACACACGAAAAACCGCCCAACGCAACCATCACGTTGGGCGGCAGAAGCACCGGATTCTCGTCGGGCGTCTGGGCGACACCCGCCCAGTACCGTAGCGGCTCCTCGCGGCAGCCGCACGAGATGCCCGCCCGCGCGGGTTACGCGCTCGTGTCGGGCCCTTGCATCAGGCGGATGATGCTCGAGAAGTCGAGGCCGCCGTTGCCGGCCAGGCTGTGCGCCGAATAGAGGCTATGTGCCAGCGCCCCCAGCGGTGTCACCGCCTTCATGGCGCGCACGTTCTCCTGAGCGAGCCCCAGGTCTTTCAGCATCAGATCAACGCCGAAACCACCGGCGTAGCCTTTCGATGCCGGGGCGTTTTCCATGACGCCCGGCAAGGGGTTGTATTTCTCGAGGGCCCAGTTGCCACCGGAACTGCGGCGCATGATTTCGGCGAGAACCTTGGGGTCAAGGCCGTTGGCGACGCCCAATGCCATGGCTTCCGACGTACCAATCATCAAAATGGCCAACAGCATGTTGTTGCAGATCTTGGCTGTCTGGCCCGCACCCGCTTCGCCGGCGTGGAAGATATTGGCACCCATCTTCTCGAGCAACGGCCGAGCGCGTTCGAGATCGTCGGCTTTGCCTCCCACGATGAACGTCAACGTGCCGGCGATAGCGCCGCCGGTGCCGCCCGACACAGGCGCATCGAGCACGTTGACGCCCCGCTTTTCGGCCTCGCCGGCCAGCTTGCGCGACGTGGCCGCGTCGATGGTGCTGCAATCGATCACCAACGTACCGGGCTTCATGGAGCTAAGCAGGCCGCCCCCGCCCAAGTACAGCTTCTCGACATGCTGCCCGGCAGGCAGCATGCTGATTACCACTTCCGCATCGGTGGCGGCGGCGAGGGCCGATTCGGCAATGGCCACCCCTTGCTCACGCAGCGTGGCGCACGCAGCGGAAGAAAGGTCGAATCCGCTGAGGTTGAAGCCGGCCTTGTGCAGATTGAGCGCCATGGGTCCGCCCATGTTGCCTAGCCCGATGAAAGCGATCTTCATGGTTTGTCTCCGTTCTTATTGGTTAGGGATTACTTGAGACTGATAGTGGTGTTGACGGCGTGCGCAACGGTGCTGTCGTCGAACCAACGGCTGGTGACCGTTTTGGTCTGTGTGTAGAACAGCACGACTTGCTTGCCGTAGGGGCCAAGATCGCCCAGCTTGGAGGCGCGCGAACCCGAGAACGAGAACAGGGGAACGGGTACCGGAATGGGTACGTTGATACCGACCTGGCCGACATCGATGTCTTCGCGGAAACGGTGTGCCGCCGCACCCGACTGGGTGAAGATGGCCGTGCCGTTGCCGTTCGGATTATCGTTGATCAGTTCGATGGCTTCGTCGATATCTGCAGCTTCAACGAGGCAAAGAACCGGCCCGAAGATCTCTTGTTCGTAAATGGCCATGCCCGGTTTCACACCCGAGAAGACCGTGGGCCCAACGAAATTGCCCTTCTCGTAGCCGGAAACTTGCGGATTGCGACCATCGAGCTCGAGCGTTGCACCCTCTTCCGCGCCGCGCTCGATCAGGCGCTGAACGCGTTCGCGGGCGGCCGGGGAAATGAGGGGACCCACATCGGTGCCCGCCTCTGTGCCTGCGCTGACCTTGAGCGTTTTGGCTTTCTCTACTATTTCGGGAATCCAGTTGCGGGCTTCGCCCACCAGCACAGCCACCGACAGCGCCATGCAACGCTGGCCGGCTGCACCAAAGGCGGCGCCGGTCAGTGCGTTAAGCGTTTGCTGTTTGTTCGCGTCGGGCATGATGATGGCGTGGTTCTTGGCGCCCATCATGCATTGCACGCGCTTGCCGGCCAG
>CAZPYF010000336.1:0-1963 GCA_964590015.1 uncultured Burkholderiaceae bacterium | reverse complement strand
ACTACAGCGAACTCAAGACACTATTCGAAGAGTGGCGAGCACAAGGGGTCACCGACCTGCGCAGTTTTCTGCTCGCCGACCCCCAGCGCATCGGCCAGTGTTCCGCCTGCATACGTCTTCTGAGGGCTAACCCCCGCACACTCGCCCTGTACGGTGCCGAAAGCTTCGAAGAGTTGGCAGGCCAGCTCGACGCCGTATTTCGCGACGACATGCATACCGCACACATCCACGAACTCGAACAGCTGTGGTCGGGCGTTGGCCGTTTCCAGAGCCAGACGGTTAACTACTCACTCGACGGCCGCCGGCTCGACCTATTACTGAAAGGCGTGGTGTTGCCGGGCCACGAAGAATCATGGGATCGAGTGTTGGTGGTCGTCGAAGACATCACTGAACTCGAAACGGCTCAGCGCCTTCTGGCGGAAAGCGAACACTATGCGCGGGGGCTCTTCGACCACGCTCCCGTCTCGCTCTGGGTGCAAGACCTGTCGATGGTTCGCAAGCTGCTGGAAGAGCTTCGCCTGCGTGGCATTTCCGATTTCCGCACCTTCACCGACGTGCACCCCGATTTCGTCGAGCGTTGCCTTAGCGAAGTAAGGGTGCTCGACGTCAACCATCACACCCTTTCACTGTTGAAGGCGCCCGATAAGCAGGCACTGCTTGCCAACCTCGATCAGGTGTTCCGCGACGACATGCGCAGCCAGTTCCGTGAACAGCTCGTCGATCTGTGGGAAGGCGTCCTGTTCCAGCAACGTGAAGTGATCAACTACACGCTTGAAGGTATTGCGCTGTACAACCACATGCAGTTCTGGATCGCGCCGGGCCACGAAGCACGATGGGATCTCGCGCTGGTGGCCCTGACCGATATCACCGCTCGCAAAAAAGCAGAGAACTACCTGGAATACCTGGGTCAGCATGATGTGCTTACCGGGCTGAAAAATCGCTCCTTCTTCACCGACGAACTCGAGCGCATGCGCCGTAAGGGCCGATATCCGCTAACCGCGATTGTTGTCGATCTGAATAACCTCAAGGAAGTGAACGACGAACTGGGGCACGCCGCCGGCGACGGCTTGCTGCGCCGAACCGGCGAAGTGATTATTCAAGCCACTGATAAACCGGCCTACGCGTCGCGTACCGGAGGCGATGAATTCATTATCTTGATGCCCGGTGCCGCCGAAATCGAAGGCCAGATGCTGATCGACAGTATTGAAAAGCTCGTCGAGCTGAATAATCAGTACTACACGAACCTGCCACTGAGTGTGTCGATGGGCATGGCCACGACCCATTCGGCGGACGGTATCGACGACATGCTGCGCCGCGCCGACATGAATATGTACGAGAAGAAACGGGCGTACCACGCCGCCCGTAACGCGCAGATTTAATCACACGGGCGAACTAGTGCCTCGGCGGCGTAGCCAGCATAGCGGCAAACCTAACAGCAGTACCAGCAAGCCCAATAGCGACCCCGCCCCGGCATACACCACACTCGACCAGAACAATCCCAGGCATACCGCCGCCAACACCAGCGGCATCACCGGATAAAGCGGCACCCGGAATGGGCGCACATGGTCAGGATCACGCTGACGCAAGCGGATCAGAGTAAGCGCGATCAAGAACATGAAGAGCCAGAAGACGGGCGAGGTGTACGCCACCATGGCCCGCAGGCCGCTCTCGGTATAGGCCCCAAATACGATCAGCGCCAGAGTGATAGCACCTTGCAGCCAAAGCGCTCGCACAGGTGTCTCGCGGTCAGTGCTCCAGGTACCCAGGCTCTTGAGCGCCGGTACGTCGCGCCCCAGCGAGACATAAATGCGGCCCCCAGTGAATATACAGGCGTTGACGGTGCCCAGCGCGGTACAACACACCAACAGGCTGAGTAGCACCGCCGCCCACGGGCCCGCTAGAAACCGCGACATGTCTGCGCCGACTGCTTGCGTCGCCCGCAGGCCTTCCAGACCGAAAACCT
>CAZPYF010000335.1:0-1967 GCA_964590015.1 uncultured Burkholderiaceae bacterium | reverse complement strand
CGAAGTTCTTGTAGAGCATGTCGCCGGGGAAAATATTGGCGGCGGCCAGCTCGCGTATGGCATTGCCATAGCCCTGTATGGCAGTGTCGAGCGCCTGATCGCCGGCGCGGCGCAAGTACAGATTCAGGGGTGTCATGCGCCGTTCAATGTAGACATGGCGCAGCACAACCCGTTCGTCGTCTTCCTCGAGCAGGCTGGGTACCTCTTTGCGCAGCTCGGCCAACAGTTCGTTCGAGAAGCGCCCGCGCGGCAGGGCCACTTGCGAGTACTCCCAGGTATCGGCCATGCGCCCCACCCGATCGTGCTTCTTCACCAGCAGATACTTGCGTCTGACGGTGGCGTGATCCATGCCCGGTTTCTGAATGCGGTCGCGGATCAGCTTGAATACATAAGGGTACGACGGCAACGTGAATACCACCATGACCAGGCCATGTATACCGGGCGCGATGTCGAATTTGTCATGCGAGTGTGCCAGGTGATGCAGGAAATCACGATAGAACAGGGTCTTGCCCTGTTTCTGCAGGCCAATGGTGCTGTAGAGCTCCGCCTTGGCTTTGCGCGGCATGAGCGTAGACAGAAAGTTCACGTAGGCGGCCGGCGTTTCCATATCCACCAGGAAGTAGGCTCGCGTGAAACTGAAGAGGGCGCTCAGATCATCTTCGCCCAGCAACAGCGCGTCGACATACACATGGCCCGAAGGCCGGCGTAGCAGGGCAATGGCAAACGGGTGCAAGGTGCCGTGATTAATGACTCGGCCTACCACGTAGGCGCCCTTGTTGCGGAAAAAGAGCCCGTTCAGTACCTGAATCTGGCAATCGGGCGCCAGGCGGTGAGTGGCGTGATTCGGAAGGGTTAGGCGGAGTGCGTTGAGCGCCTTGCGCGCCAGCATGCGTGTGTCGCGAGGCAGGTCTTCAAAGGGCGCCGCCAGCCCAAAGCCGGCGAGCATGTCGGTAAGCGCCGGCTGCAGACCCTGGCTGAGAGGGTAATGAACCCGATACGACGGCAAGCGGCTGTCGAGGTACTCAGTGGCCACGGCGGGTCGCACGAACAGAAAGTCGTTGCTGTAGTAGTCGCGATGCAAGATGCGGCACGATACCGAATTGAAGAACGTTTCCGCACATTCGGGCTGGCGGTGGCCGCCCAGCAGGCCCACATATTCAGCCCTCACGGCTTGCCAGAAGGCCTCGAGCTCGGGCGTGAACGTAACGGCCTCGTCCTCGGTGGGGGCTGCCGCCGCTTTGCGCAGATCGGCGCCCAACCGAGCAACGCATTCCCTCACACGGGTGTCGTAGTATTCAATGCGCTCGCTTGAAAGCTGCTGCATCTGCCGCCAGTCGCCGGCTTCAAACAATGCCTTGGCGCGCTGCGCGCTATAGCGGAAAAGTGAATAGTGGCGATCGAAGCCGTCGAGAATAGCGTGGGCGACTTCCGACGGCGCTCGCCCCGCAGGCCGGGGGCGTTCGATTTTTCGATGGTCGGAAGTCTGGATCATGGCGGGTGAGCAGCGCTCAGCGAGTCTCGTTGAACAGTTCGCGGCCGATCAGCATGCGGCGGATCTCGCTGGTGCCCGCGCCGATTTCGTACAACTTGGCATCACGCCATAGGCGCCCCACCGGGTACTCGTTGATGTAGCCGTTGCCGCCCAGAATCTGAATGCCGTCGCCGGCCATGCGGGTGGCGTTTTCCGCGCAATACAAGATCACGGCGGCGCAGTCTTTACGCACTTCACGCGAGTGTTGGGCGCCCAGTGCGTCGAGGTTCTTGCCCACAGCGTAGCAGAACGCGCGGCTGGCTTGCAGGCTGGTATACATGTCGGCGACCTTGCCCTGTATAAGCTGGAATTCGCCGATCGACTGGCCGAATTGCTTGCGATCGTGGATGTACGGCACGACGGCATCCATCACCGCCTGCATGATGCCCAGGGGGCCGCCGGCCAGCACGGCCCGCTCGTAATCCAGCCCGCTCAT
>CAZPYF010000334.1:0-1984 GCA_964590015.1 uncultured Burkholderiaceae bacterium | reverse complement strand
CATTACAAGGACGACCGATGACGCTGACCGCCTGGGCCCGATGTGCTCCCTTGCTGAGTGGGCTGCTGCTGGTGCAGCCCGCTTTTGCAGCAGAAGTCGCCGATCAGATCTGGTGGGGCGGCCCGATTCTCACCATCGACGATCAGCGGCCGCGCGTCGAGGCGGTGGCTGTTAAGGGCGGTAACATCCTGGCGGTTGGCACACTCAGCGAGATCGAGCGTTATCGAAACGAGCTGACAGTCATGCGAGACTTGGGCGGTCGTACCCTGCTGCCGGGGTTCGTCGATGCGCACGGGCATGCATTCATGATCGGCCTGCAAGCTATCTCTGCCAACCTGCTGTCTCCGCCCGACGGCGAGGTTAAAGATATCGTGGGCCTACGCAACACCTTGGCAACGTGGTCGAAAGAACACGCGTCAACGGAAAAAAGCCTGGGATTGATACTGGGCTTCGGTTACGACGACGGCCAACTGGCGGAACAACGCCACCCGACTCGGCACGATCTCGATGCGGTATCTAAAGATACGCCGGTAATGATCATTCATCAGTCGGGCCATCTGGGTGTGATGAATAGCAAAGCGCTCGAAATGGCGGGCATCAGTGCAGAGACGCCCGACCCCGAGGGCGGGGTGATTCGGCGGGAAGAGGGTTCGAAAACACCCAATGGCGTTCTTGAAGAGGCTGCGTTCTTTGGCTCCCTGGCCAAGCAGTTCGGTCATATCACCACTGAGCAGGCGCAGGCGCTTTTTGTAGCGGGAACCAACTTGCTGGCAAGCTACGGCTACACCACGGGCCAGGAAGGGCGCGCCACGTCAACGCTTATACCGTTCATGCAACAGGCCACCGAAGCGGGAAAGATCGCCATTGATGTGGTGGCATACGTCGACGTGCTGCAAGACCGCGATTTCATCGCGAAGCATGCCGCCGCCGACTATACCAACGGGTTCCGCGTAGGTGGGGCCAAGCTCACGATCGACGGCTCGCCGCAAGGGTTCACCGCGTATCGCGATCGCCCTTACTACAACCCTCCCAAAAATCATCGGGCCGATTACCGGGGCTATTCGGCAGCCACACCCGAACAGGTGTTCGATGCCATTGACTGGGCGTTCGAGAAAAACATCCAGATCATCACGCACGCGAACGGTGAAGCGGCGTCCGACATGTTGCTGGCGGCAGTGAAAACCGCCCGGGAAAAGCACGGTGTCGAAGGCGAAGATCGCCGCGCCGTATTGATTCACGGGCAATTTCTGCGTAAGGATCAGGTGGCATCGCTCGATGAGCTCGACATCTTCCCGTCCTTGTTTCCCATGCACACGTTTTACTGGGGCGACTGGCACCGTGATCGCACAACAGGGCCCGTTAACGCCGAGAATATTTCCCCGACCGGCTGGGTGCGCGAACGCGGCATGAAGTTCACGACCCACCACGATGCGCCCGTTGCCTTTCCCGACTCCATGCGCGTGCTTTCCGCCACCGTAACGCGTCGAACCCGCTCGGGCGATATTCTTGGGCCGCATCAACGAGTAGACGTGATGACGGCATTGAAAGCCATGACGCTCTGGTCGGCCTATCAGCATTTTGAAGAAGACCGGAAGGGCTCGATCGAACCGGGCAAACAGGCAGACTTCGTGGTGCTGTCGCAAGACCCTACGGCAGTCGACGCTGAGAAGCTCGACAGGATTTCGGTAGAGGAAACGGTCAAGAGCGGTAAAACGATCTACCGGCGTGAAGCGGCCGGCGGTGATGCCGTGGCAAACAGCGCGGCCATGGGCGACGTGGTTTCGCGCTTCTTGAACCACTGGCAGCACTCAGACGAAGCAATAGGGCATGGCGGCCATAGCCACGGCCCCGAACTCTTGATGGGCGCGATCATCGACGGATTGCGCTGACATGAAACGGTCATCTTAGGGCCACGGGATCGTCACACTAACTTTCTAACATTCTGCGTGTCAGGCGAATCATCGCCAGGTTTTGGAAGACACGC
>CAZPYF010000333.1:0-1997 GCA_964590015.1 uncultured Burkholderiaceae bacterium | reverse complement strand
TGCTGCTGCAGGTGCTTGACGACGGCCGGCTCACCGACGGGCAGGGGCGTACCGTTGATTTCCGCAATACGGTCATCATCATGACCTCAAACTTGGGCTCGCAACACATCCAGAGCATGGCGGGGCAGCCCTACGATGTGGTGAAGGAGGTCATCTGGACGGAACTCAAGCAAAGCTTCCGCCCCGAGTTTCTGAATCGCATCGACGAGGTGGTCGTGTTTCATTCGCTCGACCCGAAGCACATCGAATCGATCGCTCGCATTCAGCTGCAGCGTCTGGCCGATCGGCTTGCGCAGCGTGAAATGCGGCTGGAAGTCTCTGATGCTGCGGTGGCACAGCTGGCACGTGCCGGCTTCGATCCGGTATTCGGGGCACGGCCGCTTAAGCGCGCCATTCAGCAATACATCGAGAACCCCGTCGCAAAGCTGGTGCTCGATGGAACCTTCGGCGAGAAGGATGTGGTGCCGGTCGACTGGGATGACGAGAAATTCATCTTCGAGCGCACCCTGCAGTAAGCATGAACGTGTAATGCCCGGGCGGGTGGTGCCCGGGCGCTACCGTGCAGGCGTGTTCAATCCTGCGTTACCGCTCAGGCGTGATTAAGCCTGTGAGTCGGTCCCTTCTTCGCCGTAGTACTTCACGCCGATCTTGATGCGCTCGCGACCCTGCGCGACGCGGTGGCGATTGGTGTCACGCAATGAGTACACGCAGCCGCAATATTCCTGCTGGTAGAAGTTCTCGCGTTTGCTGATCTCGATCATGCGTTGCGCGCCACCGCCTTTGCGCCAGTTGTATGTCCAGTACAGCATGCCGGGGTAGCGAGCGGCCGCCCGTTCACCACAGCCATTGATCTGGTTCATGTCTTTCCAGCGCGAAATGCCGAGCGAACTGGTGATGGTGTCGTAGCCATTCTCGTGGGCGTACAGAGCGGTACGTTCGAAGCGCATGTCAAAGCAGGCGGTGCAACGTAAGCCCCGTTCGGGTTCGTTTTCCATTCCCTTCACGCGTTCGAACCAGTTGTCGCGATCATAATCGGCGTCGATGAACTCGATGTTGTTCGCTTCGGCGAAGCGAATATTCTCGTTCTTGCGGATTTCGTACTCGCGATCAGGGTGAATGTTCGGGTTGTAGAAATAAATCGCGTATTCGATGCCAGAGGCCGTCATGGCTTCCATGACTTCGCCGGAACACGGTGCACAGCAGGAATGCAGCAATACCTTGCGGCGATTCTGGGGCAGGCTAAGGACGGGTCGCTGAGAGTCGGTCATGGTTTGAAGCCGCCGCGTGGCGGGAAATGCAGTTCAGATTCATGCCATTTTAGTCGGGGTGCGGCAGAAGCCCAAACGCGGCATAAACGGGGCCCAGACGCAGCCGGAATCCGGGGCAAATGCAGCGCAAATACCACGCGAACGCGCCGAAACGCGGCACGAATCGCCCTCAATCGCCAATCACCTGAAGCCAGAGTTCTCGTACCGCGGCGCGCTCATCGCGCAGCTCGTGGTCGGGAAGCCGCGCCTTTTCCGCACCTTGAAGACGCAAGGCGTGCTGGCGTCGGCGCAGCACCCGGTATGCGTCGGCGACTTGTGCCGCCAGGGCCTGGGGAATCAGGCCTGCTCGGGCGGCCAGCCCCAACAGCGCGATGTTGCCCAGGTTGTCGAGAAGCGCAGGGTGCTCGCGGGCGTGCAGCAGCACCAGATATTGGGTGACAAATTCGATGTCGACCATGCCGCCGGGGTCGTGCTTCAAATCGAAGTCGCCGCTTTGATTTGGATGCCCGGCCCGTATCTTCGCGCGCATTTCGCGTACGGCGGCAGCAAGTTCATCAGGGTTGCGTTGCCGTAGCAGTATCTCGCGGCGTACGTCATCGAACTGTTCACCAAGGGCCGGGTCGCCGGCGCAGAAGCGGGCGCGCGTCAACGCCTGATGTTCCCAGATCCAGGCATGCTCGCGCTGGTAGCGGGCGAATCCGTCGAACGAAACGGCAATGAGGCCCGCGT
>CAZPYF010000332.1:0-2043 GCA_964590015.1 uncultured Burkholderiaceae bacterium | reverse complement strand
ATCGGCCCACACTTCCATAATGGGTACCCAATCGGTGATGGGTGCGCCCGTGTCCGGGTCTATGACGGTGGTTTGATCTTCAATAACAATTCGCTCAGATAGCGTGCCGATGCGATGGTGTTGGCAGCTATGCCATCTTCACGCAGGTTGTGCACCATATTCCCATAGAGAGCCAGAGCCACCATGTTGTGTCTCTGTTCCTGCAAGATGGGTTGGGCGTTTTGCAGGGCGAAGGATTTGTCGGTGCCTTCCAGCCCTGGAATGCCTGCAATCTGGTCGCCCCGGTCGCAATCGATGGGTATTTCGCTCCAACGTGAACAGTGATTTCGGCGGAACGTGAACGTGGATTTCGGCTGATCGTGAACGGCGATTTCGGAGGATCGTGAACGGGTATTTCGCTCGAACGTGAACGATTTTGGCCTTTGGCCGAAACGGTGTTCACGATAGCGAAATCGGCATTCACGAAGCCGAGACGGCCACGTATGGCAGCGTGATGGTGTTGCGTATGGACCCACCTTTTCGCGGGTATCGTCCGGGCTTTTGCCCGGAGGAGACGATGCCCGCGCCCAGGATGACTATGCGCAAAATCAAAGACATATTGCGTTTGAAGCTTCAAGCCGGGCTCAGCCATGCCCAGGTTGGGGCAGCGTTGGGCGTGTCGACCGGCGTCGTAACGAAGTACCTGACGCTGGCGACGGCGGCGAGCCTGGACTGGCCAGCCATTGAAGAACTCGATGAAGGCCAGCTCGAGCGACGTCTGCTGGCACGGCCCGTTCGTGCTTCGGGCTATGCGATGCCAGATTACGGCCACATTCATCAGGAGCTGCGCCGCAAGGGCGTCACGCTCATGTTGCTGTGGGAGGAGTATCAAGCCGAGAACGCCGAACGGCAAACCTATCGGTATACGCAATTCTGCACGCATTACAAGGCATTTACGCAGCGGCTGAAGCGTTCGATGCGCCAGGTGCACGCAGCCGGAGAGAAGTTATTCATCGACTATGCGGGGCCGACGATAGCCCTGAGAGACGGTACGCGAGCCAATATCTTCGTGGCGGCACTCGGGGCGTCGAGCTACACCTTTGCTTGCGCCACGCCGCGACAAAGCATGGCCGACTGGCTTGATGCCACGGCGCGGGCACTGGCGTTTATTGGTGGCGTGCCGCAGATGATCGTGCCGGACAACCCGCGTGCGCTGATCGCCAACCCGGACCGTTACGAGCCCATCAGCAACGAGACGGTGCGCGACTTCGCCCATCACTATGGCACGACAGTGCTACCGGCCCGAGTACGTCAGCCACAGGACAAGGCCAAGGTGGAATCCGCCGTGCAGGTCGTCGAACGCTGGATATTGGCGCGACTACGCCGACAGCGGTTCAACCATGTGCATGAGGTCAATCAGGCCATTGCTCCCTTGCTCGAACGGTTGAACCAGCGTGCCTTCCAGAAGCTCCCGGGCAACCGCGCCCACGCCTTCGCCAAGCTGGATGCTCCGGCGCTCCAACCCTTGCCCGCGCGGCCCTATGAGTTGGCTGTCTTTAAACGGGTGCGGGTACACATCGACTATCACGTTGAAGTCGAGGGCCACCGTTACAGCGTACCGCATGCACTGGTGGGCCAGCAGTTGGAAGCGCGCATTACGCGCTACGCCGTGGAATTGTTACAGCGCGGCCAGCGCGTGGCCAGTCACGCCAAGTCGGAACGACGCGGGGGCTTTACGACGGTGGCCGAGCATATGCCGGCGGCGCACCGAGCACACTTGCAGTGGTCGCCGCAACGCCTGATCCACTGGGGCGACACGATTGGCATCGCCACAGGTGCCGTGGTCACGCAATTACTTGAGCGCTTCAAACATCCCGAACAAGGCTACCGCTCCTGTCTGGGGCTGTTGAGCTTATCCAAGCGTTATGGCGCCGAACGGCTGGAAGCCGCTTGCGCCCTGGCGTTGCAATTGCGCGCCTGTCGCTACCGCGACGTACGCGACATCCTGATAAACAACCGCGACCGGACCACCACCACTTGCGCGGCCCAGTGGGTCAGTCCTGC
>CAZPYF010000331.1:0-2048 GCA_964590015.1 uncultured Burkholderiaceae bacterium | reverse complement strand
ACCACACCGCTTTCGGACCATACTGGCGGCGAAGTGTCGCCCACCCGATTTAGCGGCGCAATTTCGGCTTCAACATACCGGGCCTGTTCTGCCAATACGGCGTCCACCAGGGCAACGCCATCGTCCGGCTCGCCCTGCAGAGCCAAGAGGCCGTGCAGATCGGCCAATGTATTCATGAGATGCCGGTAGTCGGCAAGAGGAACCCGATAATCCATGACTCGCTCCGATAGCGTTCAGGGCAACGGGAGGCAGCGCCGCCAGCTCGCCCGAGGATACCCGGCGGCCGGGCCCACCGGGCCGGTGCAGGCGCAGCGTGAGGGAGCCTCACGCTGACGCTGCAAGAGGCGCCTAGAGCGCCGCCGTCAGTTCAGGCACGGCCTGGAACAGATCAGCCACCAGGCCGTAGTCAGCCACACCGAAGATCGGCGCTTCCGGATCCTTGTTGATCGCCACGATCACTTTGGAGTCTTTCATGCCCGCCAAGTGCTGAATCGCGCCCGAGATACCCACCGCAATATACAGCTGAGGCGCCACAATCTTGCCGGTCTGACCCACCTGCCAGTCGTTCGGCGCATAGCCGGCGTCCACCGCGGCACGCGAAGCACCCAGCGCCGCACCCAGCTTGTCGGCCAGACCATCCAGAATCTTGAAGTTTTCGGCACTACCCAGGCCACGGCCACCCGACACTACGATCGCTGCGCCCGCCAGTTCCGGACGATCGCTCTTGGCCACTTCGCGACCCACAAAGCTCGAACGCCCGCTGTCGGACACCGCCGGCACCGACTCTACCGCCGCACTGCCGCCTTCGCCCGCCACCGCGTCGAAGCCCGTCGTACGGACAGTAATGACCTTTACCGCATCGCCCGACTGCACCGTAGCGATCGCGTTGCCCGCATAGATGGGGCGCTGGAACGTATCGGCGGATTCCACCGCGATAATGTCGGAAATCTGGGCAACGTCCAGCTTGGCCGCAACACGCGGCGCCACGTTCTTGCCCGAGGCCGTGGCCGCAAACAGAATATGGCTGTAGCCGGCCGCCAGCTGCAGCACCTGCGCGGCAACGTTCTCGGCCAGGGCGTCAGCCAAAGCCGGACCGTCGGCCAACAGCACCTTGCCGACACCGGCCGCCTTCGCCGCCTGATCGGCCGCAGCGCCCGCATTGTGGCCCGCCACCAGCACATGAATCTCGCCGCCCAGCTTCGAGGCAGCCGCAATGGTATTCAGGGTTGCGCCCTTCAGTTGGGCATTATCGTGTTCAGCTATGACCAGTATCGACATTTACACCACCTTCGCTTCGTTGCGCAGCTTTTCAACTAACGTCGCCACATCAGGCACCATCACACCCGCAGAACGAGTGGGCGGCTCGGACACTTTCAGCGTCTTCAGACGCGGCGTCACATCGACCGACAACGACTCCGGCGTAACCGTGTCTAGCGGCTTCTTCTTGGCTTTCATGATGTTCGGCAGCGTCACGTAACGCGGCTCGTTCAAGCGAAGATCCGTGGTGATCACCGCCGGCAGCTTCAGGGACAGGGTTTCCAGACCACCATCGACTTCGCGCGTGACCTTCACGGTGTCGCCCTCGACCTCGACCTTGCTCGCAAACGTGGCTTGAGGCCAGTCCAGCAGAGCGGCCAGCATCTGACCCGTCTGGTTCGCATCGTCGTCAATCGCCTGTTTGCCCAAAATCACCAGTTGAGGCTGCTCCTGATCAACCACCGCCTTGAGCAGCTTGGCCACCCCCAGAGGTTGCAACTCGGTATCTGTCTGCGCGAGAATCGCCCGATCCGCACCAATCGCCAGCGCCGTGCGCAGCGTTTCCTGGCTCGTCAGCGCCCCGCAAGACACCGCCACCACCTCTGTGACCGAACCCTTCTCTTTCAGACGAACCGCTTCTTCTACGGCAATTTCATCAAAAGGATTCATCGACATCTTCACATTGGCCACATCCACGCCGCTGCCGTCGGATTTCACGCGTACCTTGACGTTATAGTCAACCACACGCTTGACCGGTACCAATACCTTCATTGCATGCTCTCCAGTAGAAA
>CAZPYF010000330.1:0-2057 GCA_964590015.1 uncultured Burkholderiaceae bacterium | reverse complement strand
CTGCCGGTAGTAACCAGACCCCGCTCCGGCGGGGTTTCTTTTTGCCGTTACCAAGCCGGTCCGTCGATAACCACCCACCCATCCTCAGCCAACGTCCCCGCCACCTTCTCGCGGAGAGCGGCCAGTTGTTCGTCGGAAATTTCGTCGTGGTAGTCCAAGCCTTCCGTGGGCTCTTCCATGTCGTTGGCTCCTTTGGACAATACTTATCTATTATGATGGTCCTGTGGAACCACCAACCCATGCCGCCTACCAGTGAGGCGACCAAGCATCCTTGAGACCGATATAGCCGACAGGTCGGTTTGTTATCGGGGCCGCTACCCCGCTTCGGAAGGCATCCTCCCGCTGGTCAGGCGGTACAATCGGAACTCTGCCTCATAACTGGCCCAAAAATCGGGCCGGCTCCACGTCAGTCCTGTCGTTGTCCCGCAGCTTGCAAGGCTGTTGATCGGGCGGGCCATCAACCCCGTCTGGTCTCGTCCGACATATTGCGCCATCGGCAGCGCTTGGGCAGTTCATGCACCGGATGATCGGCGGACGGGGCAACCACCCTCGAAGACCGTCGCCTTGGCAACCTGGATATAGACCGCGCCGGGAGCATCCGAGCAGACGCGCGATCCTTCACCAAATCACCACGCGAGGGGCCGTTTTGCTTGCGTTGCCAGCGGTAAAATGATACCACACCAGCAACTCTCTGAGCTTTCGGCCTCTTCGTCGCGCCCCGCATGGATCATCCCAGCGGGGTTTTTCTTTTGCCCGATCCCGGCGACCCCTTCAACAAAAATCGTCCTCTATCGCGGATATGCCTGTTGACATATCCTCTTTTGCGGATATTGTAGGGGCATCAACACCCACGAAGAAGCCTTTCAGCCGATCTGCACCGGACAGGAACAACGGCAACGAGCCACACGGCGGGCCGGATGGATTGGAGAGAGATGATGAGCACGATTGGAAATCTGGAACAGCAAGCAGGCATCACGGATCGCGTGGCGTTTTGGATGCAGTTCTCTCACATCAAGGGTCACGTGAAGATCGGCGGTCTTCTGCGTGATGCCTCATTTGAGGCAGGCGTTGCCGAGCTTCGCCGTCTCGCTTCGGAAAAAGCCGCCGCCTGAGCCTTCCGGTTTCCCGCCTCCGGGCGGGTTTCCCGAACGCTCACACACGAGATTTCACCCCGCACGAAGAAGCCCCGGCTGATCTGCGGAGATTGGGAGAAGCGACATGAGCACCCCTCGCTACCACGTCTACGACCTGAACGACTGGTCCGGCACATCCTACACGACGACAGACAGTGAAGACGCATTCGCCGCATGGCGCTGCAATCAGAGCCAGACGGTTGAGATGGTGGAATTTGTACCCGGCAAACTCTCTGGCGTCGTCGTGATTATGAACGACGAGTTCGAGGAAATGCTGGCAGACGAGAACCGTCAGGCTGCTTCTGTCGCCCGCCACTACAACACGCTCCGCCGTGAAGCGAGGGTGGCGTGATGGCTTCGACCGCAACCTACAAATGCAAGTGCTGCGGCCAGCCGTTCAACGCGCGTGTCGCTGACCGTAAACGAGGATGGGCAAAGTTCTGCTCGAAGTCCTGCAAGGCCATTCGGCAGACGCAGCGAACCGGCTACAATCCCAACAACTACCGAGGAAGCGGCGTCGATCGCGAAACCTATCTCCATTATGCGCGAGAACATGGCGGCACGCCTCAGTTCGACAGGCACGGTGAGTATGTAGGCTTCACGGGCGGCGGGTTCGACAACACTGCACACCAGAACCACGGTGATCCAACCGAGGTTCTGTCATGACCCGCTCCTGCCACGAGCATCAGACCAGCGCAGAAGCCTACGAGCTTCGCAACATCCGCGAGAACCTACGCCACATTGGCGCATGGGTTGAGCACTGGCGCGGCGATGCAAGTTGCCGCCTGCCCTGCACCCCTTCGTCGCTCGATAGCGCCGAGTTCTACGTCACCATCAGCCTTCGCGCTCTCGACAGGATCGAGACCGGTCAGGCGCTGGCAATCAAGGAGAAGGCAGCATGAGCTACTCCGCAACAACACCCCT
>CAZPYF010000329.1:0-2066 GCA_964590015.1 uncultured Burkholderiaceae bacterium | reverse complement strand
ACCGCTGCCACGATGGCAACTATGTGCTGATCGCGGGCAACGGCGACACCATCTTTCAGCGGCTGATGCAGTGCATCGGCCGCGACGATCTGGCGAACGACCCCTCGCTGGCCCACAACGATGGCCGCGTGGCACGCGTGGAAGAACTCGACGCGGCCATACAGGCCTGGACACTCGCCCAACCCGATATCGCGGCCATGCTCGAGCAGCTGAAGGCCGCAGGCGTGCCATCGGGCCGCATTTACTCCATACGCGAAATCGCTGACGACCCGCACTACCGTTCGCGCGAAGCCATTACTGAACTGCAGGCCGCCAGCGGCATCAAGGTCGAGATGCCGGCCATCTTCCCGAAAATGTCGGCGAACCCCGGTGCCATCGCCCACCGGGCGCCCACGCTGGGCGAACACACCGACTCCGTACTGGAACAGGCCGGATTCGACGCCGCCACCCTGGCCGACCTGCGGGCGCGCGGCATCCTCGCATGAACGCCTGCTCTATCGCTGTTTCACCCCGAACCAGGCCGCACTTCGGCCTGCAGCCCTAAATACAACAACAGGAGATACACCATGTCCCTTCGTCGCTTCCGCCCGCTACGCCGCACCACCCTCATGCTGGCCGCGGCCGGCCTGCTGTGCTCGGCAGCCCTTCCCACACTCGCCGCCGACTACCCGACCCGCTCCGTCAGCCTGATCGCTTCAGCCGCCCCGGGAGGCACCACTGATATCGCGGCCCGTATGATCGCCGACCCGCTGGGTAAGGCATTGGGCCAGACCGTCGTGGTCGACAACAAGCCCGGCGCATCCGGCGGTATCGCCGCCCAGTCGGTATTGCGCTCACCGGCCGATGGCTACACGTTGCTGCTGCAATACTCCGGCTTCCAGGTCATTACCCCGCACGTGCAAGCCAACGTGGGCTTTGACCCCGTAAACGACTTCGAGCCCGTAGCCAATGTGCTGTCGGCTCCGCAAGTGCTGGTCGTGCGCCCCGATCTTCCGGTCAAGACCCTGCAAGAGTTGGTCGACTACGCGAAAGCGAACCCCGGCAAGCTGAACTACGCTTCTTCGGGTAACGGTTCACTGCAGCACATGACCACCGAGCTGCTCAACCAAATGGCCGAAATCGAGATCGTGCACATTCCTTACAAGGGCACCGGGCCGGCGCTCACCGATTTGCTGGGTGGCAGCGTCGACCTGACCATCACCACGCCGCCCCCGCTGCTGCCGCACATCGAGGCCGGTAAGCTGCGCGCGCTGGCCGTGACCGGCAAGCAACGCCTTGAGTCGCTGCCTAACGTGCCCACCGTTGCCGAAGCCGGCTTCCCTGACCTGCTGGTGTCGTCATGGTTTGCCATGTACGCCCCGAAGGGTACGCCGCGCCCGATCGTCGACAAACTGGCCTCGGAAATCGAAGAGATCATGAAGACCGACGCATTCCGCGAGAAGGCGTCCAGCCTGGGCGCCGAAGCCGACTTCAAGGGGCCCGATGCATTGCGCGCCTATACCAAGGAAGAGCTGGATCGCTGGGGCGGTGTCGTTAAGGCCGCCAACATCACCGCACAATAAGGGCAAGCCGCGCGGGTGACGGCGCGCAATTCGCCGCCCCTACCCGCCACTTGAACGGTATAGTGATTGCTGTGAACGATGAGACCCGCCGGATTCCGGTGGGTCTCAACCGTCACGGAGCCGTTCATGAGCCATCGCCCACACTCCCATCTCGTGCCCCACCCCGCACCGCGCGCGCACCGTGCCGTGCAACACCTGAAATAATGCGTCTCGCCGACCACCCTGAAGATCTGGAAACGCTGAAATCGGCGGTTGCCCTGCTGGAAGCGCCATCGCTCACGATACGGCTGGCCAACATGGTGGGCACACCGGTGGAATGGGCGCTCAATCGCCTGCCCGGGTCCAGCGCAAAACAGATTCAGAAAGGCATACATGCCGCCCTGAACAAAGCGGTATCAGGGGCACTGCGCACCATGGACGAGAAGTCGGTCGGCCAAGCGCGCCCTCGCACCCATACCGCCCTTGCCGCCGCTTCGGGCGCCGTAGGCGGATTCTTTGGCCTGG
>CAZPYF010000328.1:0-2069 GCA_964590015.1 uncultured Burkholderiaceae bacterium | reverse complement strand
TGGGGTCGTGCTCGACCCACCCTGGCCGGGGGAAGATCTGCGTGATTTCACGCTGGGCCAATGCAACGATGTCGCCGCGCTCGTTAAACACGATGCTGCGAGAGCTTGAAGTACCTTGGTCGAGTGCAAGCAGATAGGTCATGGTTCTTTGCCGGATGAGCCAGCTTGCAAGTTTACCGGTGATTCGGCGGAACATCGTAGGGCACGGCGGCGTTCATCATGGGGCAGGCCGGTGAGGCCCGAACATATACCGTAAACTTATGGCGTTCGCCATCGTGGATAACGCCTTAAATGATCTCTGCCGTATCGCCATTGGAAACCCGCCGGGAGACCCTTCTCGGAAAACTGACTGCAACCGAACGGGTCGATCTCATCGTCGTGGGCGGTGGGGCCACCGGCTTGGGCGTCGCACTAGATGCGTCGCTGCGTGGCCTTTCGGTCGTAGTGCTTGAAGCGCGCGACTTCGCCAAAGGCACGTCATCGCGGGCCACGAAGCTTGTGCATGGTGGCGTGCGCTACCTGGCTCAAGGCAACATTGCCCTCGTGCGCGAGGCATTGCATGAACGGCGCAAACTGCTGCATAACGCCGCGCACATCGCCGGGCCTCTGGGCTTTGTCATGCCGAGCTACCGCTGTTGGGAGACCCCTTTCTATGGTGTCGGGCTCAAAGCCTACGATGCACTAGCGGGCCGAGCCGGTCTGGGCGACACCGAGATTCTTAACGGTCGCCAGACACTGGCCAACTTGCCGGGCGTACGCTCCCAAGGGTTGAAGGGCGGCGTCAAATACTGGGACGGCCAGTTCGACGACGCTCGGCTGGCGCTTGCGCTGGCGCGAAGTGCGGCCGCGCAAGGTGCTTTATTGGTGAACTATTGCCCCGTCGTAGGGCTCGTTCACCAGGACGGCAAAGTCGCGGGAGTTCGGTATCGCAGCCAAGATTCCGGCATTGAAGGCCAGATCGAGGCCCGTTGTGTCGTGAATGCCACGGGGGTCTGGGTCGACGAGTTGCGGCACATGGACGACCAGGCCTCCGGGCGGGCGACGCAACCTATGGTGGCACCCAGCCAGGGCGTACACCTGGTCGTCGATCGCGAGTTCCTGCCGGGCGAGCACGCGCTGCTTGTGCCGCGTACGCGAGACGGCCGGGTGCTGTTCGCCGTGCCGTGGCTGGGCAAGGTCATTCTCGGCACGACCGATACGTTGCGTACCGATATTGTCGAAGAACCCGAACCGCTGGCGGAAGAAACGCGCTTCATTCTGCAAGAGGCGGGTCATTACTTAGCCCGCGCACCGAAAGTCGAAGATGTACGTAGCGCATGGGTAGGGCTGCGGCCCCTGGTACGGCCGCCCCAAGACTCCGGCGATACAAAGAAGATCAATCGCGAACATACCGTCGTCGCTGCAGCGAGTGGCCTTGTCACCGTCACGGGCGGCAAATGGACCACCTACCGCGTCATGGCGGAAGATGTGCTGGCCAAGTGTGTTGAAGTCGGGCTGCTTGATCGGCTGCCGCCGTGCGAGACGGCCGACTTCCTTTTGGTGGGCGCGCCGGCCGGGCGTCAAGCCGATGTATCGCTCACGGCGCCCCCCGGTCTGCACAGCTATGGCACGGAAGCACAATGGGTCGAGGCGCTGCCCGGCGCCCAGACCGAACTCGCACCCGGCCTGACGGAAGCCATGATTCGTTTCGCCGTCAGGCATGAATACGCCTGCACGGTTGAAGACATGCTGGCACGCCGGTCGCGGCTGCTGTTTCTGGATGCTCGCCTGGCGGCGCAGGTGGCTGCGCCAACCGCCCGAATTGTGCAAGAGGAAACCGGGCGCGACCCGGGGCTCGCTGCGTTTCTTAAGCTTGCCGAACAATACGCCCGCGTTCCCGCCTGAGGCATTGCGACTTTCGCTCTCAACCGTCAAAGGCGCGACGGTGCTTCCTCATCAGATTCGGCACGTATAGGGGCCGGCAGAGCCCATTAACGGCGAGCGAACAGTGTGCGCGCCGAATCGAAGCGCCGCGCGAAATAGGGGTTGTCGAGCGTGTCGATGCGTACTCGGCCGCCCGATGACGGCGC
>CAZPYF010000327.1:0-2069 GCA_964590015.1 uncultured Burkholderiaceae bacterium | reverse complement strand
ACGTGAACGTGGGTACCATCGGGCACGTTGACCACGGCAAGACGACGCTGACGGCAGCGATCACGACGGTGCTGAACAAGGAGTTCGGCACGGGCGAGGCGCGCGGCTACGATCAGATCGACGCGGCCCCCGAAGAGAAGGCGCGCGGCATCACCATCAGCACTTCGCACGTCGAGTACGAGACGGCCAACCGCCACTACGCGCACGTCGACTGCCCGGGCCACGCCGACTACGTCAAGAACATGATCACGGGTGCCGCCCAGATGGACGGCGCGATCCTGGTGTGCTCGGCCGCCGACGGCCCCATGCCCCAGACGCGCGAGCACATTCTGCTGAGCCGCCAGGTGGGCGTGCCTTACATCATCGTGTTCCTGAACAAGGCCGACATGGTCGATGACGAAGAGCTGCTCGAGCTGGTTGAAATGGAAGTGCGCGAACTGCTCTCGAAGTACGACTTCCCGGGCGACGACACGCCGATCGTGAAGGGTTCGGCCAAGCTGGCGCTCGAAGGCGACGAAGGTCCTCTGGGCAAGCAGGCGATTCTGCAGTTGGCCGAGGCGCTCGACACCTACATCCCGCAGCCCGAGCGTGCGGTCGATGGCGCGTTCCTGATGCCTGTGGAAGACGTGTTCTCGATCTCGGGTCGCGGCACGGTGGTCACCGGCCGTATCGAGCGCGGCATCGTGAAGGTGGGCGAAGAGATCGAGATCGTGGGCATCCGCGACACGGTCAAGACCACCTGCACGGGCGTGGAGATGTTCCGCAAGCTGCTCGATCAGGGCGAGGCGGGCGATAACGTGGGCATTCTGCTGCGCGGCACCAAGCGTGAAGACGTGGAGCGCGGCCAGGTGCTGGCCAAGCCCGGTTCGATCAAGCCGCACACGAAGTTCAATGCCGAGGTCTACATTCTGTCCAAGGAAGAGGGTGGCCGTCATACGCCGTTCTTCCAGGGCTATCGTCCGCAGTTCTACTTCCGTACGACGGACGTGACGGGTACGATCAAGCTGCCGGAAGACAAGGAAATGGTGTTGCCGGGCGACAACGTGTCGATGGAAGTGACGCTGATCGCGCCCATCGCCATGGAAGAAGGCCTGCGCTTTGCCATCCGCGAAGGCGGCCGCACCGTCGGCGCCGGCGTGGTGGCAAGCATCATCGCGTAAATTCAGTACGCTCCACCGGGGCGGGCCCCGCCCCGGTTTTTTCGTTCTTTAGGAATACCCATGAAAAACCAGAAGATCCGCATCCGTCTGAAGGCATTCGACTACAAGCTCATCGACCAGTCGGCCGCCGAAATCGTGGATACCGCCAAACGCACCGGTGCCGTCGTGCGTGGTCCGGTTCCCCTGCCCACGCGGATTCGCCGCTATGACGTCCTGCGCTCGCCGCACGTCAACAAGACGTCGCGCGACCAGTTCGAAATGCGTACCCATCAGCGCCTCATGGACATCGTCGATCCCACCGACAAGACCGTCGACGCGCTCATGCGTCTCGATCTGCCCGCCGGTGTAGACGTCGAGATTGCGCTGCAATAAGCAAGTGCGGGCCGTAAACGGCTGACGAAAAGCGCCATGCTGTTCAGCATGGCGCTTTTCGTTTAAGGTATAAAAGGTTGGCGAGCCCTGCCTTGCCGAACAGGAGCCTGTACCGATGCCGTCTTGGGCCTGGGCCGCGCGCCGGAAATACGCAAGCCGTGTTTACTCCCTGTGGGGCTTTGCCCTGCTGTGCATTCTGCTTGCGGCGTGGCCGGCTTCAAGCGTACATGCGCAGACCGCCGCGGCTTGCAATGGCGGCCAGGCCGTGCGCTTTGCCGATCAGAATTGGGAAAGCGCGGCTTTCACTACACATGTCTTCGTCCGCATTCTGCGTGATGCCTTCGGCTGTGAAACGGAAATCGTGCCCGGCACGCCCGCGGCCGCCGAAGCCGCGCTTGCGCAGAACGATCTGCAAGTCATTTCCGAGATCTGGTCCGGGCGCTCGGCCATTATCGAAGACGCCATCGAAGCCGGCCAGGTGCGCGTGGTCGGCGACACGCTGGAAGGCGGGGCGCAGCAGGGCTGGTACGTGCCGGA
>CAZPYF010000326.1:0-2084 GCA_964590015.1 uncultured Burkholderiaceae bacterium | reverse complement strand
TTCCGCGACCGCTTCAATATTCCCGTACCCGACGACAAGCTCGACGAGCTGCCGTATTTCCGCCCGGCCGACGACTCGCCGGAAATGAAATACCTGCACGAACGGCGCCAGGCATTGGGCGGCTACCTGCCCAAGCGTCGCCCGAAGGCCGAAGAGCAGCTCAACGTACCGGGCCTCGAAATCTTTAAGCCGGTACTTGAGCCCACCTCGGAAGGTCGCGAGATCTCTACCACGCAGGCCTTCGTACGCATCATTAACCAGATTCTGCGCGACAAGCAGCTCGGCCCTCGTGTGGTGCCGATTCTTGCCGACGAATCGCGCACGTTCGGGATGGAAGGTCTGTTCCGCCAGATCGGCATCTATGCGCCGGAAGGGCAGAAGTACGTGCCGGTCGATAAAGACCAGGTCATGTACTACCGCGAGACCGAGAACGGCCAACTTTTGCAGGAAGGTATCAACGAAGCGGGCGCGTTCAGCTCATGGATGGCGGCGGCCACGTCGTACTCCACGAACAACCGCATCATGATTCCGTTCTTTATCTACTACTCGATGTTCGGTTTCCAGCGGGTGGGCGATCTGGCTTGGGCTGCCGGCGACATGCAGGCGCGCGGCTTCCTGCTGGGCGGCACGGCCGGTCGTACCACGCTGAACGGCGAAGGGCTGCAGCACCAAGACGGCCACAGCCACATGATGTCGGCGCTGATACCAAACTGCGTCTCGTACGACCCGACCTTTGCTCACGAACTGGCCGTGATCGTTCACGACGGTCTGAAGCGCATGGTGCAGAACCAGGAAAACGTGTACTACTACATCACGGTCATGAACGAGAACTATGCCCATCCCGGCATCCGCGAGGGTGACGAAGAAGGCATCATTCGCGGCATGTACCGTTTGCAGGAAGGCGGCAAGGGCGAACATCGCGTGCAGCTGTTGGGCTCGGGCACGATCTTGCGCGAGGTCATGGAAGCACAGACATTGCTCGAGCAAGACTGGGGCATCGCCGCCGACGTCTGGAGCGTGACCAGCTTCACCGAACTGCGTCGCGAAGGGCTCGATTGCGAGCGCTACAACCTGCTGCATCCCGACGAAAAGAAACAGCGGGTGCCCTATGTGTCGCAAGCACTTGCAGATTCAAGCGGGCCCATCGTGGCGTCGACCGACTATGTGAAGTCGTTTGCCGAGCAGATCCGTCAGTTCATGCCCAAGGGTCGGGAATACCGGGTACTGGGCACCGACGGTTTCGGGCGTTCCGATTTCCGCTACAAGTTGCGCGAGCATTTCGAGGTCGATCGCCATTTCGTGGTGCTGGCTGCCCTGCGCAGCTTGGCCGACGAAGGCGCCATTCCGCTCTCGAAGGTCAGCGAAGCCATCAAAAAGTATGGCATCAACCCGGATAAAGCCAATCCGCAATACGCCTGAGGGGAGCCAACACGATGAGCAACATCATAGAAGTCAAGGTGCCGGATATCGGCGACGTGGCGGAAGTCGACGTGATCGAAGTGCTGGTGGCGCAAGGCGATACGGTCGCCAAGGAACAAAGCCTCATCACCGTTGAGTCTGACAAGGCCTCCATGGAGATTCCATCGACGGCAGAGGGCGTCGTGAAGTCGCTTAAAGTCAGCGTCGGCGACAAGGTGGGCGAGGGCTCCGTCATTCTGGAACTCGAAGCACAGGCCGGCGGGCAGGGCGGCAAAGAGCCCAAGCAGCCGGCGAAAGACTCCGCTTCCAGCCCGGCGACGGGTCAGAAGACATCCGGTGACGCAGCCCCCGCAGCAGCGGGCGCGGCACAAAGCGGTGGCCAATCTGCGCCGCAGAAGGCGCCGGCAGCAGCGGGCGGCGGCGCGAAGCAGAGCGCTACTGTGGTGGTGCCCGACATCGGTGACGCAACGGATGTTGACGTGATCGAAGTCATGGTTTCGGTCGGAGACCGTATCGAGGTCGAACAAAGCCTCATCACCGTGGAATCCGACAAGGCGTCGATGGAAGTGCCGTCGTCGCATGCCGGTGTGGTGAAGGATGTGCGCGTCAAAGTCGGAGACAAGGTCAGCAAAGGCACCGAGATCGTAATTGACGAAATCGAAGAA
>CAZPYF010000325.1:0-2089 GCA_964590015.1 uncultured Burkholderiaceae bacterium | reverse complement strand
CCACCGGCTTATCGGCGCCCCGCGTGGCGCAGCGGCTCGCGGGTCAACCCGCGGCGCTGATTCCCCCGGCCTATTTCTGCAAGGGCAGTTATTTCACGCTGTCGGGTCGCTCACCCTTCAATCGGCTGATTTACCCCATGCCCAACCACGCGGGGTTGGGCGTTCATCTCACTGTCGACTTAGGTGGTCAGGCGAAATTCGGCCCGGATACGGAATGGGTCGACGGTGAGAATTATGATATAGACGCGCGTCGAGCCGACGACTTCTACGCGGCGGTGCGTAGCTACTGGCCGGCCTTGCCCGACGGCAGCCTGCAGCCCGGCTATACCGGCATCCGCCCAAAAATCGTCGGCCCGGGCGAGCCTGCCGCCGATTTTGTTATCGCTGGGCCTGCTGCGCACGGCGTGCCGGGCCTTGTAAACCTGTTTGGCATCGAGTCGCCGGGGCTCACCGCGTGCCTGGCCCTCGGCCGGGCCACGCGAGCCGCCCTGGAAGCGCACCCACGCCACCCGTGAGGCGGGATTTTCCCGCCCCCGAACTCTGTTTATGGTTGTTCAATGAAGGAATACATACTTACGCTCTCGTGCCCCGACCGTACCGGCATCGTTCACGCCGTCTCGGGCTGGTTGCTCCAGCATCAAGGCAACATCATCGATTCGCAGCAGTTCGGCGACCACGAGACCCAGCGCTTCTTCCTGCGCGTGCATTTCAGCCTGCCTGAGGCGAAGGATCCACTGACGCTGCGAACATCGTTCGACGACGTGGCCACCACTTTCGAAATGGAAGCCAGCCTGCACGACAACGCGCGTCGCTCGCGCGTGCTGCTGCTGGTGAGCCGACAAGGGCACTGCCTGAACGACCTGCTGTTCCGCACCCATACCGGCCAGTTGCCGATCGACATTGTCGGGGTGGTGTCGAACCATCGTGATTTCGAAGCCATGTCGCGCTCGTACGGCTTGCCGTTCCACTACATGCCGGTGACGCCCGAGACCCGCGCCAGCCAGGAGGCCGAGATTCTCGACCTCGTGCGTCGTGAAGCGGTGGATCTGGTGGTGCTTGCGCGCTACATGCAGATTCTGTCTGATGATCTGTGCCGGGCGCTCACGGGCCGGGCCATCAATATTCACCACAGCTTTCTGCCGAGCTTCAAGGGCGCACGCCCCTATCATCAGGCCCATGCGCGCGGCGTGAAGATCATCGGCGCCACGGCGCACTATGTCACGGCCGACCTAGATGAAGGACCGATTATCGAACAGGATATCGAACGCGTGCACCACGGCATGAGCGCCCAGGAGCTGACCCGCGTGGGCAGCGACGTCGAGTCGCTCGTGCTCGCGCGCGCCGTGCGCTGGCATGTCGAGCATCGAATTCTGCTGAACGGCCAGCGCACGGTGGTGTTCGACTAAGGCTGCGGTATCAAGGCTTCGGCACACGGGCTAACGCCCCAGTGCCACCCCTTCGCGGCGCGGATCGGCGCCGCCTTCCAACCCCTGCGGCGTCAGCATCACGCCGTGCACGCCGCTCGGAAAATCGACCTCACGCACTTCGTGGCCCATCGCTTTCAAGGTGGCCACAGTGCGCACCAGGCCGGTGCCGCGCTCGATCTCTGTGGCGCGATTTCGGCTACCCATGTTGGGCAGTTCAATGGCCGACTGGATGTCCATACCCCACAGCAGGGTACCCACCAGCGTCTTGGCCACGTAGTTGATGATTGCGCTGCCACCCGGCGAGCCGACCCCGAGCAGCGGGCGGCCGTCTTTGAACACCAGCACGGGCGCCATGGAGCTGCGCGGCCGTTTCCCGGCTTCCACGCGATTAGCCACAGGCTTGCCGGCGGCATCGACGGGAACAAGCGAGAAATCGGTCATCTGGTTATTCAGCAGATAGCCATTCACGAAGATCTTGCTGCCGAACACATACTCAATAGAAGTCGTCATTGACACCATGTTGCCGTCGCGATCAGCCACCACCAGGTGGGTGGTGGACGGATGTTCGATTGCGGGTTGCGTGCCATGCGGCTCGAGCAGCCCCGGAGGCACACCGGCTTCGGCGCGGCCCATCGACCGCTCAGGCCGGATGAGGGCGGCAC
>CAZPYF010000324.1:0-2134 GCA_964590015.1 uncultured Burkholderiaceae bacterium | reverse complement strand
GGGGTTGGGCAAGATCAAGCGCATTATTGCGGATCTGGAAGTTGAGTTTCCCAATGCCGAGTTCCAGGCGCGCAAGGTAGCCGTTGTTTCGGCCATTGGCTCCGACATGAAGATTAGCGGCATGCTGTCGCGCACCGTGCGTGCCTTGGCCGATGCCGGCGTCGACGTTCTGGCCATCCATCAGTCGATGCGCCAAGTGGATATCCAGTTTGTGGTCGATGAAAACGACTACGAAGCCGCCATTCGCGCGCTGCATACTGGCCTGATTGAAGTGGAACGACCCAAGCCGGTGGAAATCGCCGCCTGATTACTCCAAACCGGCTCGGATTCCACTACGATACGCAGCATGCCTGCATCATCGTTCACCGACCGGTTTCCACTCTGGACCTATGAATGGCTCGGCAGCCTTGCGCTGCTGGGCCAAATTCTTGTCATCGTCGTTCTGGCGATGCTGCTGCAACGTAGTATTCGCCGCGTGATACTCAAGGCGGGCGAAATCTACGACCTACCCCGCCATTTAGTACGGCCCGCCATTCTGTTTACGCGCTGGACCATAGTGGTGAGTGCCAGCTTGTTGCTGCTGGGCCGCCTGGGTGTATCGGGCACCGTGCTATGGACAGCCTTCACGGGTTTCGCCGCCGTGGCCGCCGTGGCATTCTTTGCTGCCTGGAGCGTGCTGTCGAACCTCTTTTGCGCCATCTTGATCTTCACCGCCCGGCCGTTGCGGCTGGGCGACCATGTGGAGATACTCGATACCGCCGAGAAGCCAGGCGCCCGCGGCGAAGTGGTTGATATCAATCTGCTCTACATCACACTTGAAGACGCTTCGGCACCCGAGCCCGGCGTTTTGCTGCAGATCCCCAATTCACTGATCTTTCAACGCGTAGTGCGCCGCTGGAAGGGCGGCGCGCCACGTCGCTCAGCCGCGCTAACCGACTCTAGCGACCCCGCGCAGGTGGAGTAGGCTTGCTGCTCATCGCAGCGAGATTCCCGCGTGCATGGTCATAACGCGCGTCTGAAAAGGCGAGGCGCACTGCGCCGTACTGTTTGCGCTCACGGTAGTGAACGAGCCGCTCATCGAAGCGCGGCTCGAACCCGCCACGACGAGCCAGCAATCGATAACGATCTTCCAAGAAGACGTTCTCGAACCACCGATTGAATGCAAGCTGCACGCGCAGCAATACACCGAACATTGCGACACCCTCGCAGACATTGATTTGCCAGATGGGCCCATCATAGCGCGCCACCCACGCCTCACTACAAGCCTAGCTCGGCCCCGGAACTTGGAGCGTTCCGCCTGAAGCCGACTGTGGACAAGCTCTGGAGGCGGCCCTGTGCATAGAACGTGGATACGGGATGGATGACTCGTGAAATACGCCTGACGCCAAAAGATATCCAGAATCAGCCAGACACTTGTCGGCCGGGTTATGAAGCACGAATGTCTTCCCAAACCCGCATGGTCAGGCGCTTTCCCTAGTTATGCCACTTATCCACAGGGCTCCATTACTACCATCATTAATATATATAGAAAGAAGCCTATAACACTGCAGCGATGGCTTCGCCCATCTCGGTGGTGCTCGCCTGGCCACCCAGATCGGGCGTACGTGGCCCGTGCTCGAGCACTGACTCAATGGCCGCCATCAGCTCTTTAGCTGCCGCGCCACAAGCTGGCTGCACCTCTGCCAAGAACTCGAGCATCATGACGGTAGACCAGATCATGCCCACCGGATTGGCAATGTTGCGCCCGTAGATGTCGGGAGCCGAACCGTGCACGGGCTCGAAGAGCGAAGGAAACTTGCGCTCGGGATTCAAGTTGGCCGATGGAGCGATACCAATCGTGCCCGCACAGGCCGGGCCCAGATCGGACAGGATGTCGCCGAATAGGTTCGATGCCACCACCACGTCGAAACGCTCAGGCGACAACACGAAGCGCGCCGTGAGGATATCAATGTGGTACTGGTCGTAGGTGATGTCGGCATACTGCTTGGAAACGGCCTGCACACGCTCGTCCCAATACGGCATGCTGATCGCGATACCGTTCGACTTGGTAGCCGACGTGACGTGCTTGCGCGCGCGACCCTGTGCCTGCTTGAAGGCGAAATGCAGCACGCGATCAACGCCATGGCGCGTGAAC
>CAZPYF010000323.1:0-2143 GCA_964590015.1 uncultured Burkholderiaceae bacterium | reverse complement strand
TCTGCATGACCCGGATCTTGTTGCGCATGACCACCGGGCTGTGCTCGGGCATGCCGAACATCCAGACCTCATCGAGCAAACGAGCGGAATTGAAGTCGGCGGTGTGCAGCCCGCCCGGCCCAAGGCACAGCATGTGGCCTTCACGGCCGAATATCGGCAATGTGTCGAGTTCGCAATCGACTTCGAGCACCGTGCCGCCCTCGTAACGCCAGCCGGTATTCATGTCCCACCAGGCCTGCCCTTCGGGAAGGTAAACCCGTGCTTTCGTTCCCGGTTCCAGTATCGGCGCAACCAGCAACGCCGGCCCTAACAGGTACTGGGTGTCCCACGCCTGAGCGACCGGGTCGGCCGGGAAGCTCAGCGCCATGGAGCGTTGCACCGGCAAGCCGGTGCGCACTGAGTCTTCGATGATGCCCAACACATAGGGAATCAAGCGATAACGCCACTGCAACCAATGCCGAACAAGCTCTTGCACCGGCTCATCGAACGCAGTGGGAAGCAAGCCCGGCACACCTTGGAAAGAGAAGTTCGCCGAGAACACACAGGTGGCGAGCCAACGCACATAGAGCTCGGGTGTCATGGATTCGAGCGGGTGCTCTGCCGAGCCAAGCCGATGGGTTTGCACCGGAATGCCACTATCGCCCAAGGTGAGCGCGGTTCGCAAGCTCTGTTCCATGCCCGCCCATGTGTTTTCCACCCGGGGGCCGGCTTGCCAGGCGCTGCGCTGCACTGCGGGGTACAGGTCGGCGCTGACTATGACCCCTTCCTGCGGGGTACGGTGGCCGGCGACGGCATCGAAGAGTGCGCGGCGCGCCAGCAACGGATACACCGTGCGCAACACGGCACCCGATTCGCCGCTGCGTGCGGTCACGTCGTCTGGAATCGGAGCGTTTACGGTGCACACCGGCGCGCCCAGGCCTTCATCAACGGCCTGGCGTTGCCGTTCAACCCAGAGCTTGTACACATCTTTATTCGTGAGGTCGAGCAAGCCATAGGGCTGGCCGCCCGTGACGTCGTTGCCCGGAAACACGCAGGCTTCGCCGTCGTCGTCGCGAATCAGCAGCCAACCGCGATCTTCCCATTCCTCGAATAGCGGCGTGCCTTGTAGCACGGCCGGCAGGGTGGGCGCGGCAAGCTGTACCCCGGCCTCTTGAAGCCGCGAATGGAACTCGCGCACTTCACCGCAGCGCTCAACATTCCACTCGAAGGCCGGCCGGTCGGTCAAGAACCCATAGGGCGCGGGCGCCGCCAGTTCTAGCGTATCGACGCTCCATTCGTTGCCACGGAACGTTTCGATAATGGCCAGCGTTTCGTCGAGCGTGGCGCCCGGAGCCTGTTCGAGCCACACACCCATCGGCCACAGGCCGGGCTGGCCGGCCCGCCCTGTAAGCGCCGTAAATTGGTTAAGGATTTCCGACGGCTCACCGGCAAATAGGAAGAAATCGAGCACCGCATCGTGCACGACAAAACGGCAGGCATCGGCCTTAGCAGCGCCGAGGTCGTATTCGATACGACCCAGGGTGTTGATATACACGCCCCAGCCGTGCGTACTCCAGAGCAACGAGCCCACTCGGGCCGCGCGATCATCGGATACGAACGCGGTGCCGCGCCGGTCGGGGTCGCCGGCCGTTTCACCGAGGCCGTGCAGGCATTCCTGCTCGCCGAGTTCGGTGCTCAGCTGCCACCGCGTACCGTCGTCGGTTCTGGCGGCCTGAACACCGCCTTCGGCTGCGGCGCGAAGCACGCAGTCTTCACCCCGGTATAACGCGAAGCGCAACGGGTCGGAACTGACTTCCAGAACGATTTCGCCCTGTTCCAGGCGCCAGCCTTCGCCCCCTACGACTGAGCTGGTGGCCAACTCGCCCACCGGTTCATCACGAACCAACAACATCTCGGCATGCGCTTTCTGCCGCGCAGTAGGCTTTTCTTCGCGGGCGGTGAGCGTGTCGGGCGGCGCAACGCGAACGCGATATACGCCGGGCGCATGCGCTTCGACGTGCAAGGCCAGCTCGGGTTCGGGAATCGAAAAGTCGGCCCGAACAGAGGTAGCGTGAGTGAATTCCAAATGGGTCAGCGTGATAAAGTGATCTTGATCAGAGTCGTGCGGCACAGCGCAATCCTCGGGCCATGGCCCAATAAGCAT
>CAZPYF010000322.1:0-2157 GCA_964590015.1 uncultured Burkholderiaceae bacterium | reverse complement strand
GATATGCGGCTTGCACTTGATGGCACAGGCGGACGAGAACGAGGTGTATGTATTCCAGAGCCGGCAAGGCGCCGTGCCGTTGCAAGGCGCGTCGCTGAAGCTGCTGGCCAACGACGAAACAGGGCTCGACGCCGCCGTGCTGTATTGCAGCAACGGGCCCGATCAAACGGCGCCTCGCCTTCTGAGTGCTGCAAGCCGCATGCAGTTGTTATCGGCGCCGGCGAGTCTGGAGTATGCGGCGCGCGTGTCAGCCGAACAGACTGCTTGCCTTGAATCCGTTTGGCACGAGCTGTTAACCCAACCGCGTTGGCATGCGGTGCTCAACCAGTACCCGACGCTGTGCCGGGCCCTGGGGTTGATGGTGCATGTGGCGGATCTCGAGCGGGCAATACCCCGCACTTCCGACAGGTCTTAAAGGTCGCGCCGGGCGGCCCAACCGAGTAATATACTGCCACACAAACGATTTTATTCTTGTCCTGCCTTCAACCGCAGGCATTTCGCCGTGGCAACACTATGAGGAACAACAATAGAGGCCGCCCCACGTTGCGCGACGTGGCCAAAGCATGCGGTGTTGCGCCCTCGACTGTGTCGAACGCCCTTGCCGACAAAGCCATCGTCAAGCCGGAAACGAAGGCGCTGATTCGCAAGGTCGCTCATGAGCTGGGCTATCGGGTTTCACCGCTGGCCAGCGGCTTGCGCACGGGTAAGACGCGCTCTATTGCCATGATCGTGTCGGACATCACGAACCCGTTCCACGGCGAGGTGGTGCGCGGCGCCGAAGAGGCGCTGCTCGAACGCGATTACCACCTCTATATCGCCAATACCGACGGCAGTCGCAGCCGGCAGAGCCAGTACATCCAACACTTTATCGACCGCCAGGTCGACGGCGTGATTCTAATGAGTTACGCCTCAAACGATGAAGATATACAGGCGTTGGTGCGCGCACAGGTGCCCACGGTGCTGCTGGTACGGCGCCAGGATTCAGTGGAGCTGGATTTCTCGGGTATCGAGAACGAACACAGCGTGTACTCGGTGCTCGAATTTCTCACGTCGCTGGGTCACCAACGCATTGGTTTCATCGGGGGGCCGGCCTCGTCGAGCGGTGCTCGCGAACGGCTGAATGCCTACCGCAGCTTCATGCAGAAGCATGCGGGGCACGCTGACCCGGCGCTCGAAGAAAGCGGCGAATATTCCATTGATTCCGGGCTCCAGTCGACCTACCGGCTGCTGCGCCAGAATCCGCGCCCTACGGCGGTGTTGGTGTCGGAAGACATGACCGCGTATGGGGTTTTGATGGCGGCTTCCGAGATGGGCATCAAAGTGCCCGAGGAGTTGTCGATCGTAGGGTGGGACGATCTATTCGCATCGCGGCTTCCCCAGATCAATCTCACGACCATGCGGGTGCCGAAGCGGCAGTTGGGCGCCAATGCGGCCAAGCTGCTGCTTCAACGTATGGCGAACCCTTCTGCCGACATCGAAACGCGGCTGGTGCGGCCGGAACAGGTGGTGCGATCCACCACCGGCCGTGCGCCGCAAGCAAAAAAGGCGGTTAACGCGGCTACACAGGAGTGAGCGCGCTGCCCGCTCAGCCTTCCTTTACGGTGTCGCGGTCGGCGGCATCGATCACTTCACTATCGATCAGCGACTGAATCGCCGTGTCGGTGTAGTTCAGCCACGACGAGAGCACCTCATGGGTGTCTTGCCCCAGCTCCGGCAGCGGGCGCTCAATCTGGAGCGGCGTGTCGGAGAGGCGAATGGTGACGCCTTGCATGGGCACCTTGCCCACGCCCGGGTGATCCACTTCCACAATCTGCCCGCGGTGCTTCAACTGCGGATTCGCGATGACGTCGTCAATGGTGGCCACCTTCGCGCACGGCAGGTCGGCGGCCTGCAAGGTGGTCAGTACCTCTTCCGTGCCCCGTGCACCGATCCAGTCGGCCGCAATCTTTTCCACTTCGGCGGCGTTCTCGATTCGGGCGGCAAATGAGCCGTAGCGCGGGTCTTCCAGCAGGTCGGGCCGGCCGATGGCTTGGGCGAAGCGCGGGAACATGGTTCCTGCGGTGATATACACCCAGTCGTTATCGGCGGTGAGATAGCTGGCCGTGGGCGGGCCGTAGCGGTCGCGATTGCCACGGCGAGTCATGCGGTTGCCCATCA
>CAZPYF010000321.1:0-2166 GCA_964590015.1 uncultured Burkholderiaceae bacterium | reverse complement strand
CCGATGACCCCATTCAGTGCCGCATGCTGGAAGACATCGGCTGCGTCGCCATCATGCCGCTGGCTTCACTCATCGGCTCGGGCATGGGTATCCTTAATCCGTGGAACTTACGGCTCATCATTGATCAGGCCAGTGTGCCGGTGTTGGTCGATGCCGGGGTCGGTACGGCATCGGATGCCGCAATCGCCATGGAACTCGGCTGCGACGGCGTGCTCATGAATACGGCCATTGCAGGCGCGCGCGACCCGATACTTATGGCCGCCGCCATGAGAAAGGCGGTCGAAGCAGGCCGCGACGCCTGGCGCGCCGGCCGTATTCCCCGCAAGTTCTACAGTGCCGACCCGAGCTCGCCCGAAGAAGGCTTGCTGCAACCGCTTAATTCGTAACCCGCCTTTTGCCATGATTCCCAATACCTTGTCCATCGCAGGGGTGGACCCATCCGGCGGTGCCGGCATACTGGCCGACATCAAGACCATGAGCGCACTGGGCGCCTATGGCACGGCCGTCGTGGCGGCACTGACCGCGCAAAACACATTGGGCGTGACCGACATCGCGCCGGTTTCGCCCTCCTTCGTTGCCGCGCAGATCGATACCCTGTTTGCCGATGTTCGCATCGACGCCGTGAAAATCGGCATGCTCGGCCAGCAGGCGGTAACGCGCACGGTGGCAGAACGCATGGCGCACTGGAAGCCGGTGCATCTGGTGCTCGACCCGGTCATGATCGCCAAGAGCGGCGATGCCTTGCTCGAACGTGAAGCCATCGACGAGCTGCGCGAAAGCCTGCTGCCGCTCTCGACCCTCATTACGCCCAACTTGCCGGAAGCGGGTGTGCTGCTCGACAGCCGCCCCGTGGAAACGCTCAAGGAAATGCGCCACGTGGCCGAACGCTTGCGTCGTATGCTGCCCGACGACAACCGCCGCTGGGTGTTCCTGAAGGGGGGCCACCTTCCGGGCAACGATACCGTCGATGTCTTGCACGACGGCGACAAGATGATCGAATTGCCCGGCACACGCATCGACACCAAGAATACGCACGGCACGGGTTGCACGCTCTCGGCCGCCCTGGCCGCCCTGCTACCGCAGTGCAGCGATGTGCCGGAAGCGGCGCACCGCGCCAAGGCCTATCTGGTGGAAGCCATCGCCCGCTCCGGCGAGCTTGAAGTGGGCTTCGGGCATGGGCCGGTACACCACTTCCATAGCCTCTGGAACGGGGCAAATCGGCTATAGTAGGAAGATCAGACATGCTGCGGCTACCTGCCGCCCGCACTCGTCTTCAGTTACCGAATTCAAGAAAATCATGAACGCACCAGCACTTTCCGATCTCGAGCAAGCCCGCTTCAATATGGTGGAGCAACAAATCCGCCCCTGGGATGTCAGCGACGAGGATGTTCTGCAAGCGCTCTTCGACGTTCCTCGCGAGCGGTTCGTTCCTGCACCCATGAAGGGGCTGGCGTTTTCCGATACCGAGTTGCCGCTCATTATCAACTCGGTCGACACCCGCGAAACCATGCTTATGCCCAAGGTCGAGGCCCGTCTTGCGCAAGAGCTTCTGCTCAAGCCCACCGACTGTGTCCTTGAAATCGGCACCGGTTCGGGCTATCAGGCCGCCCTGCTGTCCAGGCTGGCACAGCAAGTCACCTCAGTGGAAGTCGACAGCCGGCTGTCGGCCTTCGGCGCCGAGAACCTCGCCCGCAATCAAATCACCAATGTGAAGGTTGAAACGGGCGACGCCCATGCCGGTTGGGGTACCACTGAATACGATGCCATTCTGGTTACCGGTTCGGTACCCACAGTGCCCGACGCCCTGAAGTACCAACTGCGCGTGGGCGGCCGCCTGGTG
The DNA here is from genome assembly GCA_964590015.1 of uncultured Burkholderiaceae bacterium. Classification (GTDB taxonomy): domain Bacteria; phylum Pseudomonadota; class Gammaproteobacteria; order Burkholderiales; family Burkholderiaceae_B; genus Yanghanlia. Next base: position 326 of record CAZPYF010000321.1, on the reverse strand, counting down.
GTTATCGTTGGCCAGGCCCCCGTCATGACCGCCTATCGCATCACGCGCGACAGCGCGGCCAGCTTCGAAACCACCCCGGTGTTCGACACGCTGATCAAGCCGCTCCGGGGCGTGGCGGTGTCGCAATTCAAGTTCTGAATGGCTTTAAGCCGCAAGTGGTTCACCGTGCTGCTAACGCTGGCCCTGTGGGCCGGCGCTTCCTTTGCGCATGCGCGCGACCTGCTTCAGGTCTGGCAGCTCGCGCTTGAGCGCGACCCAATTTACGCCGCCAGCGGCTATGCCCGCGAAGCCGGGCAGGAACGGATTCCACAGGCGCGCGCCGGCCT
>CAZPYF010000320.1:0-2167 GCA_964590015.1 uncultured Burkholderiaceae bacterium | reverse complement strand
GGTCACCCATAGGTAACGGAACGATCATGATAAAAAAGCTGATAGGAACCATTGCACTGTCGCTGACCTGCGCGCTTTCGTTTGCAGCAGAGGGCGGCTACCCGCTCGATAAAGCGCCCGATCGCATTAACGACATGGCCTCGCTGCAGAACGGCGCCAAGCTCTTCGTCAACTACTGCCTGGGCTGCCATAGCGCAAACTCCATGCGTTACAACCGCCTCACCGACATCGGCCTGACCGAAGAGCAGATCAAGAAGAATCTGCTCTTCACGTCCGACAAGGTCGGCGACCTGATGCATATCGCCATGCGTCGCGAAGACGCTACCAAGTGGTTCGGTGCACCGCCGCCCGACCTCTCGGTTATTGCTCGCGCAAAGTCGGTGAACCTGGGCTCCACGGGTGTCGATTACATCTACACCTTCCTGCGCACGTTCTACCGCGATACGTCCAAGCCGGTAGGCTGGGACAACCTGGTGTTCCCCAGCGTTGGCATGCCGCACGCGCTGTGGCAGCTTCAGGGCGAACGCAGTATGGAGCGCAACACTGTCAAGCAGGTTGAAACCGCTGACGGCCTGCAATGGCAGCGCACAGTCGCAAAGTTCGACCCGCAGGGTTTCGCCGACATCACCACCGAAACGCTGGCGGGCTACAACGGCATCGCGACCGACAAAGTGACCTTCACTCCGGTCAGCGGCCAGTCACCGGCATTCTTTGACAACCAGGTGGCCGACCTTGCCAACTTCCTGGGCTGGATGGCTGAACCCATACAGCTCGAGCGCAAACGGCTTGGCGTCTGGGTGCTGCTGTTCCTGTTCCTGTTCTTCGGCGTTGCATGGCGACTGAACGCTGTTTACTGGAAGGACATCAAGTAAGTTCTGCAGGTTGAAAGCCCACCTTTGCCCGCCACTCAACGCGGGCAACACTGCAGGCAAAAGGAGGAGGCGTAACTGATTACGCCTTTTCCCTTTTCTGGGCCGCCCAAAAGGCGTACCTTTATTCATCCTCAACGATTGGAAACCGCGACATGATGGTGCTCTATTCCGGAACGACTTGCCCGTTCTCCCAACGCTGCCGCTTTGTTCTGTTCGAGAAGGGCATGGACTTCGAGATCCGTGACATCGACCTGTACAACAAACCAGAAGACATTGCCGTCATGAACCCGTACGGGCAGGTTCCTATCCTCGTGGAACGCGACCTGGTGCTCTACGAGTCCAACATCATCAACGAGTACATCGACGAGCGTTTCCCGCACCCGCAGCTCATGCCGGCAGATCCGGTCATGCGTGCACGCACCCGACTCTTTCTGTACAACTTCGAGAAAGAACTCTTCGTGCATGTTTCGGCACTCGAAGAGCGCGGCAGCACCGACACGCGTGCGCAGGATACGGCCCGCCAGAGCATCCGCGACCGGCTCGCCCAGCTCGCCCCCGTGCTCGTGAAGAACAAGTTCATGCTGGGCGAAGAATTCTCGATGCTCGACGTGGCCATCGCACCGCTGCTCTGGCGCCTCGACCACTATGGCATCGAGCTGCCCAAGAACGCCGCACCCTTGCAAAAGTACGCTGAGCGCATCTTCTCGCGCCCGGCCTATATCGAAGCGCTGACGCCCTCCGAGAAGGTCATGCGCCGCTGAGCCCATACCTATGCAAGAATCGTCCACGAAACCGTACTTGATCCGCGCCCTGCACGAATGGTGTACCGATAACGGCTACACGCCGCATATCGTGGTCACCGTCGACGAGAACACCACTGTGCCTCCCGCTCACATTCGGGAAGGCCAGATCACGTTGAATATTGGCACGCTGGCCACCAACCGGCTTGTGCTGGGCAACGAGTACATCGAGTTCCAGACCCGCTTCGGCGGTGTCACCGAGAACATCTATGTTCCAGTGGCGGCTGTTTCGGCCATTTACGCCCGTGAAACAGGCGCCGGTATGGGATTCGAAGTCGCCGCATCGCGCCCTTACCCGGGCGGAGACGCAAGCACCGGCGCCGGTGATCCCGAGCTACCAAGCGACAACCAGCCGGGCGACGATCCCGACGATACGCCCCCAAAACCCAGGTTGACGGTCGTAAAGTAGACATTTTAAAAATCAGGTAGAATGTCGCTTCTTCGCCGGCTTAGCTCAGTTGGTAGAGCAGCGCACTTGTAATGCGAAGGTCAAGG
>CAZPYF010000319.1:0-2210 GCA_964590015.1 uncultured Burkholderiaceae bacterium | reverse complement strand
TCTACGAGGACGAGATTGCGGCGCTGATACGCGAAGGGGCCGAACGCGCGGTGCGTGAACCGAAGATCGATGTCACGGCTCAATTGGAAACCACCGTGGCTCAGAAGGTGAGTGCCCTAGGCGGCACGTAACATCTACCGCGCCCTCGTCGCGACCCTACATATTCGTCTGATCCGGCGGCACGCCCTCGGGCATTTTCGCCGCACAGCCCGGATCCGCGCGTAACGGCAAGGCAGCATCCAACCCAAGGCATGTCATGGAGATCGATCCGAGCGTGTGACCGCGCACGAGCGGTTCCAGCACGCGGTTTTCCGCACTCGCCACGCCTGCCAGATAAAGCAGTGGAACGAAGTGATCGGGCGTAGGAACGGAAAGGTCGTAATCGGGGTGATCGCAGAGGCGCAGAATCTCGCCGGGCTGGTGAGTGAGTTGTTCCACCACCGCATCATCAAACCGTTCGCCCCAATCGAACGCCATGTCGGTTTCGCGCCACTGAATCTTGCGTAGGTTGTGCACGATATTGCCGCTGGCCAGAATCATCACGCCCTTCTCACGCAATGGCGCCAGGCGGGCGGCGAGATCCAGGTGATATTCCAGGGGCTTCAACGCATTGATAGACACCTGAAGCACGGGGATGTCGGCGCCGGGATACATGTGCGCAAGCACTGACCACGTGCCGTGGTCGATGCCCCACTGGTCGCGATCCAGGCCCATCCACTCCGGCTTTACGAGCTCTGTAATTTCGCGGGCTAGGTCGGTATCGCCGGGTGCGGGGTACTCGAAGTCGAACAACGCCTGCGGAAAGCCGTAGAAATCATGAATGGTGCGCGGGTTGGGCATGGCCGTGATGGCTGTGGCTGCGAAATACCAGTGAGCGGAGATGACCACGATTGCTTTGGGGCGGGGAAGCTTCTTGCCGAAAGCCTGCCAGGCCTCGGTGTAGCCGTTCTGTTCGAGCGTGTTCATGGGGTTGCCGTGGCCGATGAACAGGGCGGGCATCTTCGACATAACGCCTCCTTAGCGGGGAACCGAAACCCAGCATGCCGGGTGATTATTGCCATCTTACTGTGGGGTGGCGGCCTATGCAGCCTTTGGAACGGACGCGCTATGATCGGATGCGCGGTGCGCCGCAGCCTTTTGGCGTTGCGACCCCCAGCCGTCCTCTCAAACAACAAGGAAGAGACATCATGAGTACCGAGCATGCATCGACCGGCCAGGTTGGCGCTCCCCACGAGAACTGCATTTTCTGTCGGATCGCAAACGGCGAGATTCCGTCACACGTGGTGTATGAAGACGATGAGGTGAAGGCCTTTCTGGATATCCAGCCGATAAGGCCAGGGCATGTGCTCATTGTTCCCAAAGCACACCACGACTACTTTGATGATTTACCGCCGGCACTGGCGTCGTCGATCGTGCATCTGGGTCAGCGGCTGGGCAAAGCCATGAAGGCGCTGTATGGCGTAGAGCGGGTGGGCTTTCTTTTTACGGGTACTGACGTCGCGCACGTGCACGCGCATGTCGTGCCCATGCACGAGAAGACCGACATCACCTCGCCGATTTATATTCAGCAGAAGGGCCTCACGTTCGGTCTGGCGCCGCGCGCCGACGACGAAGATCTGCGCCGCACTGTGGCCGACCTCACCGCCGGGCTGGAACAGGTGCCTGCAGCCGGCTGAAGTGGTTCACGATGCTTGAAGGGTGTTGATGTCACGCCGTATTGCCCACCTCGACATGGACGCGTTTTATGCGTCTGTGGAGCTGCTACGCTACCCCGAGTTGAAAGGCTTGCCGGTGGTGATCGGCGGGCGCAACACCACGGCGCCGGGTATGGCGGCCGACGGCACGCGGCTTTACTCGCGGGTGGGCGATTATGTGGGGCGGGGCGTTATCACCACTGCCACCTACGAGGCCCGGGCGCTGGGCGTGCACTCGGCCATGGGGCTCATGAAGGCCGCCCGTCTCGCTCCGGGTGCTATCTTGTTGCCGGCTGATTTCGCCCAATATGGGCTGTATTCGCGCCGGTTCAAAGAGGCCGTCGCCACGGTTGCACCCCTCATCGAAGATCGTGGGATTGACGAAATCTACATCGACCTTAGCCATCACGAAGAAGACAGCCTCACGCTGGCGCATCAGCTGAGAGCGGTGGTGGCCGTCGCGACGGGGCTGAGCTGCTCGATTGGCATCTCGCCCAACAAGCTTCTATCCAAAAT
>CAZPYF010000318.1:0-2210 GCA_964590015.1 uncultured Burkholderiaceae bacterium | reverse complement strand
CCGCACCCCAGGACCCCGTTGATCCCAAACAGGAAAACCAGAAACCGGACACTTCCGAGCAACTCGAGGTCAACGAAGCGCAGAACGTTGAGCCGGAGGGCGATTCCGCTCAAGACGAAGGCTTGATCCAGTTCGGCGCAGCCGCAGAAGACGATCTCGACGCACAACTCTCGGCCGCCCAGCAGGAAATCGCGCGCTATCACGAAGAGCTGCTGCGCGCCCGCGCCGAAATCGAAAATGTGCGTCGCCGCGCCCAGGAAGATGTGGCCAAGGCACGCAAATTCGGCACCGAATCGTTTGCCGAGAGCCTGATTCCCGTGCGCGATAGTCTCGAGGCGGCGTTGGCTCTTACCGACCAAACCGCCGAAGCCTGGAAAGAGGGCGTCGAAGCCACCTTGCGCCAGCTGAACGGGGCCTTCGAGCGCAATCAGATGCGCGAAGTCGCTCCTGTGCCCGGCGACAAGTTCGACCCGCACTTCCATCAAGCCATTTCCAACGTGCCGTCGGAGCTGCCCTCCGGCTCGGTGGTACAGGTCCTTCAGAAAGGCTACACGCTGGCCGAACGCGTGCTTCGCCCGGCATTGGTGATGGTTTCGGCCGGTCAGGCTTGAAAACCAGCACTTCGGCCCCAAATAGCTTGCATCAGATCAATCACGAATAAACTTTTCGCAGGACATGAACCATGGGAAAAATCATTGGTATTGACCTTGGCACGACCAACAGCTGCGTTTCCGTCATGGAAGGCAGCAGTGTCAAGATCATCGAAAATGCCGAAGGCACACGTACCACGCCTTCTATCGTTGCTTACATGCCCGACGGCGAAGTGCTGGTGGGCGCGCCCGCCAAGCGTCAGGCGGTCACCAACCCCACCAACACGCTGTACGCTGTTAAGCGTCTGATCGGTCGCAAGTTCGACGAGAAGGCGGTTCAGAAAGACATCGAACTGATGCCGTACAAGATCGTCCGGGCCGACAACGGCGACGCCTGGGTGGAAGCGCAAGGCAAGAAGATGGCGGCACCGCAGGTGTCGGCCGACGTGCTGCGCAAGATGAAGAAAACCGCCGAAGACTACCTGGGCGAAGAAGTGACTGAGGCCGTGATCACGGTGCCCGCTTACTTTAACGACAGCCAGCGCCAGGCCACCAAGGATGCCGGCCGCATCGCAGGCCTGGAAGTCAAGCGCATCATCAACGAGCCCACTGCGGCCGCGTTGGCCTTCGGCCTCGACAAATCCGAGAAGGGTGACCGCAAGATCGCGGTGTACGACTTGGGTGGCGGTACCTTCGATATCTCGATTATTGAAATCGCTGATCTCGACGGCGAGAAGCAGTTCGAGGTGCTGTCAACGAACGGCGACACGTTCCTGGGCGGCGAAGACTTCGACCAGCGCATCATCGACTACATCATCGGCGAGTTCAAGAAGGAAAGCGGCGTCGATCTGTCGAAAGACGTGCTCGCGCTGCAGCGCCTGAAGGAAGCAGCGGAAAAGGCCAAGATCGAGCTTTCCTCGGCCCAACAGACCGAAATCAACCTGCCGTATATCACGGCCGACGCCAGCGGCCCCAAGCACCTCACGCTGAAAATCACGCGTGCCAAGCTTGAAGCCCTGGTTGAAGACCTGATCGACCGTACCATCGAGCCTTGCCGTATCGCCATCAAAGATGCCGGCATCAAGGCCGGTGATATCGACGACGTGATTCTGGTCGGCGGCATGACTCGCATGCCCAAGGTGCAAGACAAGGTCAAAGAATTCTTCGGCCGCGAACCGCGTAAAGACGTGAACCCCGACGAGGCCGTCGCCGCCGGCGCCGCCATTCAGGGTTCCGTACTATCGGGCGACCGCAAAGACGTCCTGCTGCTTGACGTGACCCCGCTCTCCCTGGGTATCGAAACCCTGGGCGGTGTCATGACCAAGATGATCAAGAAGAACACCACGATTCCCACCCGGTTCTCGCAGGTGTTCTCCACGGCCGACGACAACCAACCGGCCGTAACCATCAAGGTGTACCAGGGTGAACGCGAAATCGCCACGGCCAACAAGGCGTTGGGCGAGTTCAACCTGGAGGGCATTCCACCCGCAGCGCGCGGTGTACCGCAGATCGAAGTGACCTTCGACATTGACGCGAACGGCATTCTGCACGTTTCGGCCAAAGACAAGGGCACGGGCAAGGAAAACAAGATCACCATCAAGGCGAACTCCGGCTTGAGCG
>CAZPYF010000317.1:0-2263 GCA_964590015.1 uncultured Burkholderiaceae bacterium | reverse complement strand
GGCGATGCCCTGTGCATCATCGAAGCCATGAAGCTCCTCAACGAGATCGAAGCCGACAAAACCGGTGTGATCAAGGAAATCCTGGTCGAGAACGGTGAACCTGTCGAATACGGTCAACCTCTGTTCGTTATCGGCTGACCCATGTTTGAAAAAATCCTCATCGCCAATCGCGGCGAGATCGCGTTGCGGATCCAGAGAGCGTGTCGCGAACTCGGCGTGAAAACCGTCGTGGTGCATTCCGAAGCCGACCGCGATGCCAAGTATGTGCGTCTGGCCGACGAGTCGGTCTGTATCGGGCCGGCGTCGCCGCGCGACAGCTACCTGAACATGCCGGCAATCATCTCGGCGGCCGAAGTCACCGACGCCGAAGCGATCCATCCGGGCTACGGATTTCTGGCCGAGAACGCCGACTTTGCCGATCGCGTCGGGAAGAGCGGTTTTGTGTTTATCGGCCCGCGCCCCGAGTCGATCCGCATCATGGGCGACAAGGTCAAGGCCAAGCAGGCCATGATCGCGGCAGGTGTGCCGGTTGTTCCGGGTTCTGAAGGCGGTCTGCCCGAGGATCCAGCCGAAATCCTGCGCATCGCCCGTGAAGTCGGGTATCCGGTGATCGTGAAGGCTTCAGGCGGCGGTGGCGGGCGCGGCATGCGCGTCGTGTACACCGAAGCGGCATTGCTCAACGCGGTGGCCCTTACGCGCAACGAGGCCGCAGCGGCCTTCGACAACCCCGAAGTCTATATGGAGAAGTTCCTCGAGAACCCTCGCCATATCGAAATTCAGATTTTGGCCGACGGCGGGCGCAATGCGCTGTGGCTGGGCGAGCGAGACTGCTCGATGCAGCGCCGCCACCAGAAAGTCATCGAAGAAGCGCCTGCACCGGGCATTCCCCGACGTCTCATTGAGCGCATCGGCGAACGTTGTGCCGAAGCATGTCGTGGCATGCAGTATCGGGGCGCCGGCACGTTCGAGTTTCTCTACGAAGGCGGCGAGTTCTATTTCATCGAGATGAATACGCGCATTCAGGTCGAACACACCGTTACCGAGATGGTCACAGGCATCGACCTGGTGCAGCAGCAGATTCTTATTGCCGCAGGCGAGAAATTCACTCTGCGCCAGCGTGACGTGCAGTTCCGTGGCCATGCCATCGAATGCCGCATCAATGCTGAAGACCCTTTCCGGTTCATTCCCAGCCCGGGCCGAATCACCAACTGGCATGTGCCGGGCGGGCCTGGTGTGCGTATGGATTCCCATGTGTTTACAGGCTATATGGTGCCTCCGAACTATGATTCCATGATCGCTAAGCTCATTACCTATGGCGATACGCGCGAGCAAGCTATTGCGAGAATGAGTATTGCTCTGTCGGAAATGGTCGTCGAGGGCGTGAACACGAATATTCCGCTGCATCGCGAGCTGATGGCCGACGCCCGTTTCATCGAGGGTGGCACATCGATTCATTATCTCGAGCACAAGCTGTCGCAGCGACCCTGATTGTTCAGGGTTGGGCAGCGTGCACAAGCCCGGGGTAGTTCCCGGGCTTTGCCATGGAAAAACGTATGCGTGAACTGGTCTTGAGCTGTTCCGAAACCCAGGCGGAAGCCGTATCTGATGCTCTGCTTGATGCTGGGGTTCTGGCGGTGTCGGTCGAAGACGCCGACAGCGATACGGCCCATGAAAGCCCGTTGTATGGTGAACCAGGCCTGGAACCTGCCGTTCAGGCCTGGAGCAACAATAGGGTAGTGGCCTTATTGCCAGATGGGCTTGATCCGCAGCAGGTCATCGAGCAGCTTGGCGCCCACACCGGGTCTGTACCCACGCCCGACCAATGGTTCTTGCGCGACGTGCCCGATGAAGACTGGGTACGGCTCACTCAGTCGCAGTTCGGCCCGATTCAGGTCGGCGAACGCATCTGGATCATTCCAAGTTGGCATGCTGACGATCCTGCGTTGCCGGCGGCCGGTCAACGCTCCCATGACATCGTACGCATCGAGCTCGACCCCGGCCTTGCCTTCGGTACCGGCAGCCACCCCACCACACATCTATGTCTCGAGTGGCTGTCGCAGCACTTGCCCGAAGGTGTCACGGTGCTCGACTATGGCTGCGGCTCGGGCATTCTGGCGATTGCTGCTGCGATGCTGGGGGCCGGCCGTGTGCACGCCGTTGATATTGACGAGCAGGCGGTGCAGTCAACGCGCGACAACGCCAACAATAACCAAGTTCAGGTATACGCCAACTTGCCCGACGCGCTGGAAGCGGGGCAGTATGA
>CAZPYF010000316.1:0-2263 GCA_964590015.1 uncultured Burkholderiaceae bacterium | reverse complement strand
CCCGCGTGCCGGGACGATCCGTATCAGATGGTGGGACTGCGTCTCGATCGCCGCCAGATAGGGAAAGATGTCGGCGTGGTCGAACTCGAGGTTGTTGAGGATGGCGATGCGCGGCCGGTAATGGACGAACTTCGAGCGTTTGTCGAAGAAGGCCGTGTCGTATTCGTCGGCCTCGATCACGAAATGGCTGCGTTGCGCTGTATAGCGCGCCGATACCCCGAAGCCCTGTGCCACCCCACCCACCAGAAAATTAGGCTCCAGGCCGCAGGCGTCGAGGATATGAGTGAGCATGGCGGTTGTGGTGGTCTTGCCGTGCGTGCCGGCCACCGCCAGCACATGCTGGCCGCGCAGCACTTGCTCGCCCAGCCATTGTGGGCCGGAAACATAAGGCAGCCCCGCGTCGAGTATGGCTTCCATGAGCGGATTGCCGCGCCGTACGACGTTCCCCACCACGAAGAGGTCAGGCTTTAGCGCGAGCTGGTCGGCGTCGAAGCCTTCAATGAGACGTATACCCTCTTGCTCGAGCTGCGTACTCATGGGCGGGTAGACGCCCGCGTCGCAACCCGTGACGGTATGGCCGGCGGCCCGCGCGATCAAGGCCAGGCCGCCCATGAAAGTGCCGCAGATGCCGATAATATGCAGGTGCATGGTGTTCCTCCGGCACATATTGTAGTGGCTCGCCGTGGCGGCCACGCCGGCCCGGCTGCTATCATCAATGGTGATATTCATCACAGATCAAGGCATTGCAACATGAATCGCCGCGACTTCCTGCGCCACGGCATCGTGGCCGCCAGCGCGACACTGGCACCCCTGCCGCTTTGGGCGGCGTCGTCTGAAGACCCTGCCGCCGTCTTCCTTGCCAATTCCTTCCCCGACCTGCAAGGCGAGCCCATTGCGTTATCGAGCTATGCCGGCCGGCCGCTGGTTGTGAATTTCTGGGCGACATGGTGTGCGCCGTGCGTCAAAGAGATGCCCGACCTAGACGCGTTATCGCGCAAGTACCCCGACATGACCTTTCTTGGCGTTGCCGTCGACACGCAGCCGAACGTCGAGAAGTTCCTGAAGAAAGTGCAAGTGTCGTATCCGCTTGTCGTGGCCGGACACGGCGGCATCGAGAAGATGAAAGGCCTCGGCAACCGCAAGGGCGGCCTGCCCTACACCGTTATCTTCGATGCACAGTCGCGCATCCATCGCGATATCCTCGGCCAGATCGACCCTGACGATCTCGATGCTCAGCTTGCCGCGCTTTCGTCGGCCACGGCAGAGCGCGGCTCGTGAAGTGGTGGCGGATACGGGGCCATGAGCATCCGCCGAGAACGCGGGAACTTAATGGACAAAAGGGGCTTTTTGGCGTAAAAAGGCGGTCTGTCTTCATGAACTTTTCATAATGGCGCAGCGCATTCTGGTTCTGCACGGCCCCAATCTAAATTTACTCGGTACGCGCGAGCCCGAGGTCTACGGTACGCTTACTCTGGCCGATATCAACCGTCGGCTCGAAGAGCTGGCGGCCCATCATGGCGCCGAACTGGTGATCCACCAAAGCAACCACGAAGGTGTTCTGGTCGATCGCATTCAGGAAGCCGGGCGAAACGGCACCGAATACATCATCATTAACGCTGCCGCCTATACGCATACCAGTGTCGCCGTACGCGACGCGCTCGCGGGTGTCGGTATTCCTTTCGTTGAAGTGCATTTGTCGAATGTCTACCGTCGCGAGGCGTTCCGCCATCATTCCTATATTGCAGGCATGGCTCAAGGCGTGATCGCGGGTTTGGGTGCGTTTGGCTACGAGGCCGCTTTACAGTACGCACTCGCCGGCTAGGCGCGCGCGTTTTCCTATTTATCAAACATTTAGCATGAGCCCTGTGCTTCGACAGTGGGGCAATGTCACGGAAAGTTGGTATGGACCTAAGAAAACTCAAAACCCTCATCGACCTGGTAGCCGAATCCGGCATTGCCGAACTTGAAATTACCGAGGGCGAAGGCAAGGTCAGAATCGTTAAATTCTCGCAGGCCACTCAGCCGGTTGCGCCGGTACAAGAGGCAGCGCAAGTCGCTGCGGTGGCACCTGCGGCCGCACCTCAGGCGCCGGCTGCTCCGGCTGCCCCGGCCGGCCACGCCGTGAAGGCGCCCATGGTCGGTACCTTCTATCGGGCGCCGAACCCGGGCGCCTCGCCCTTCGTCGAGGTGGGTCAGAGTGTGAAGGAGGGCGATGCCCTGTGCATCATCGAAGCCATGAAGCTCCTCAACGAGATCGAAGCCG
>CAZPYF010000315.1:0-2277 GCA_964590015.1 uncultured Burkholderiaceae bacterium | reverse complement strand
GATATGCTCGAGCAGAAGATCGGCCATCTGAAAGCCGGCGGCAACACGGCATGGGTGCCTTCACCCACCGCCGCCACACTGCACGCCCTGCATTACCACCAAGCCGACGTGCAAGCCATCCAGCAGTCGATGGAAGGGCGCAACGAGGCATTGCTAGACGCGATTCTCACCGTGCCGGTAGCCACCGACACCAACTGGTCGCCCGAAGAGATCCAGCAAGAGCTCGACAACAACGCGCAAGGGATCCTCGGCTATGTGGTGCGCTGGATCGATCAGGGCGTTGGGTGCTCGAAGGTTCCCGATATCCACGACGTGGGCCTGATGGAAGACCGCGCTACGCTGCGTATCTCGAGCCAGCACATGGCCAACTGGCTGCGTCATGGCATCGTCACCCGCGACCAGGTCATGGAAACCATGCAACGCATGGCGGCCGTGGTTGATCGCCAGAACACCGGCGATCCGGCATATCAAGAGATGGCAGGTAACTTCGCCACCTCGGCCGCGTTCCAGGCAGCGTGCGACCTCGTGTTCAAGGGTCTTGAGCAGCCCAACGGCTACACCGAGCCGCTGCTGCATAAGTGGCGTCAGGTCGTGAAGGCGTCTGTCACGGCCTAAGCTTTCCAATTAAAATGCCGCCCCAATTGCATCATGCAACAGGGGCGGCATTTTTGTTTCCGACGACGCCGGCTGGGGCACGCCGGCTTGGAGCCTGACTCAGCCGCGTACGGCCTTAATCGACTCACCTAGTTTCGTCAGCATCATTGCCATCTCGTCTTCACTGACGTTCAGCGCCGGCATGAAGCGCAACAGGTTCGGGCGCGGGGCGTTCAGCAGGAGCCCTTCAGGCGAAGCCTCCATAGCGTTCTTCACAATGGCGGGGCCATCATCGCGATCGAGTACCAATGCACGCAGTAGCCCGGCGCCGCGCTCGCCCTTGAGGCCCCACTGGTCGCACAAAGCCAGCAAGCCCTCTGACAGCTGGCGCGCCCGAGCTTGCACCCCTTCCAGGAAGCCGTCGGCCATCAGCGCATCGAACACCGCCACGCCCACTGCCGTCATCAGCGGATTGCCGTTATAGGTGCCGCCCTGGTCGCCGTGCGCAAAGCAGCTGGCGGCTTCCGTGGCGCATAACGCCGCCAGCGGCACGCCGCTGCCAATGCCCTTGCCCAACGTCATGATGTCGGGTTTGATGCCTGAGTGCTCATAGGCGAACATCGTTCCGGTGCGGCCAAACCCCGTTTGCACTTCATCGACGATAAGAAGCAAGCGGTGTTCGTCGGCCAGTTCCCGCAGCCCTTGCATGAACTCGGTGGTGGCCGGTATGACGCCGCCTTCGCCCTGTACGGGCTCGAGCATGATCGCCACGGTGTCGTCGTCGATGAGCGCGCGCACCGAATCAAGATCGTTGAGCGTGGCCTTCGGGAACCCCGGCACCTGAGGCGCGAAGAGCGTGTCCCAACCCGGCTTGCCCGACGCCGACATGGTGGCCAGGGTGCGGCCGTGGAAGCCGTGGTCGAGCGTAATGATCTTGAAGGCGCCATTGCGATTCAGTTGGCCCCACTTGCGGGCCAGCTTGATAGCGCCTTCATTGGCCTCTGCACCGCTATTGGCGAAAAAGATGCGATCAAAGCACGATGCGCCGGTAATGCGTTTGGCCAGTTCAATGGAGGGCTCGTTATAGAACGCCGGAGACGGATTGATCAGTTTACCGGCTTGCGCGTCGAGCGCACGTCGAACCTGCGGGGGGCAATGACCCAGGCTGTTAACCGCCCAGCCTTGCACAAAATCGAGATATCGCTTGCCGGTATGATCTTCAAGCCACGACCCTTCGCCGCGTACAAACACCCGTTCAGGCCGCGCCACGATATCCATCAACTTATCTGCACCCGCCCGATCAAATTCCATATCGATTCCCTGTAACTGTGAAGAAGACGTCACTCCGACGCAACGGCAGGAATTCTACCGCGCCACAGCGCGCTATCATGCCGTTACAGTGCGTCAAGGCCCCCTACCGCGAGACCTCCGATGACGATCAGCATCCTCTCCCTGCACACGTATCCTGTCAAGTCATGCGGGGGCATCACGCATACCCAGGTCGGTATCTCGACGGCGGGCCTGTCACACGACCGCCAGTGGGTCATCGTCGACGATAAAGGCGTTTTCCTAACGCAGCGCACGTACCCCAGTATGGCGCTGGTGCAGCCTGCGCTAGACGAGACGGCGCTGTTTCTCAATGCACCTGAAATGCCTACCCTGCGCGTGAGCCTGCGCAGAACC
>CAZPYF010000314.1:0-2285 GCA_964590015.1 uncultured Burkholderiaceae bacterium | reverse complement strand
CTAAACCGGGCAGCCCAATGTCGGTCTTGAGCGATGAGGGCGTCAAAGCGCGGCAAGAGAGCCGGCGGCGGCTTCAGGAACGTTCTAAACAGATCGCCGCGCAAGTGGCAGCGGAGGAGGGCGCGCGTGTTGACGCTTTCGCACAAGGGCTTGCGGGTCTTGAGCAAGGGCGGTTATGGCATGTCGGGTATCAAACGAACATTGCACCGTACGCCGGCCACGCGAGTGAACTGGGGCAACTGCAGCCGCGCTTCATGACCTTGCGCGAAGCCGCATTGTTGCAGAGCCAGGCAGAGTTGCTCGACCTGATTCGCATGGCGCCGGATCGCGAAACGCTCACGGCCTTGCAGGCGCGCTACCTATTGAAAGAGGATCTGGCGACGGCGCCCGGCAACGCCGTTGCAAGCGCCGTTTCACAACGTGCGCATGAGATCGATAGGGCGGTGGCACTGGGCCGCCCCGCAGCCCCATCGCCAGAAATCGGCGGCGCAGCGCGGCAACAAACGCAGCAAACGCACCAAAAGTCTGGCGATGAGCCGAGCGAAGAGGTCATGTACGACCTTATCCGATCCGTACTCGACGACGCCGCCGAAAAGCAAAACTCGATGACCGCGCAATGCATGCAAGGCGTGCGCCAGAACGATCCGCTCATGAACCAGGCTTGCGCCGTTATGCTGTTATACAAGGGCGCGACGACTGGCATCACGACCAACGCACGCGCCCCCAAAATACTTGAGTTCGAGAAATTGGGGTGTGCGCCGGCCGTGGGCAAAGCCGGCTATATGTGCGACTACACGCTGGCGGTTGAGCAGCAATTGAACGCGTCTTTCGTGGGGCCCGAAGCCAAGGCGCTTCTGGAGGGCGCCGAGCTGAAGTCGGCTCGCTTTATTGAAAGCCGCAAAGGCTGGCGCATGATCTACACGGACGACGCGGTGCGGTAAGCCGGCAGGGGCGTGGGGCGCACCGATTTAAGCCTCTAGCCATATTCCGTCGTAGCGCTCAAGACATCGTCGATCATCTGGTCGGAGGCACCCAAGTAGGAGCGGGGTTCCAACGCCGCTTGGAGCTCAGATGGCTCCAGCTCAACGTGGGCCTTCAGGGCATCTTCTAGCGACGTGCCCGTGTTCGCTACCGTTAAACACGCTTCATTCAACACGTGGTGGGCCTGATGCCGGCCGACTTTATCGGCAAGCGCCATCATGACCGACTCCGCCATCAGCAGGCCTCGGGTCTGGGCCAGGTTATCTGCCATCCGTTCCGAGTGCACCTCCAGACCGCTGATCAGGCCATGGGCCAGTTCGGCGGCTGCGGCCGCGTAGAGGAATCCGTCGGAGACGGCCCGGCGCTCGGTATAGCTGCCGCCGAGCGAGCGTTCGTGTCCCTGCAGCATCATCGTGGGAACCAGTGAAGCGGTGGCTGCGGCACTTGACGCAGCATCAAGAATGGCTTCACTAACCACCGGATTGCGTTTTTGCGGCATGGTGGACGACGTACCCCGGTTGCGACAGTAGGGTTCGTGCAGCTCGGCGACTTCGGTGGACGCCATGTGCGCAACGTCCATAGCAATTTTTCCGAGGCTCGCATTGATCAGGTTCAGCGAGGAAACGAGGTTCGCGATGCGGTCTCGGCTGACATGCCAACTGATGTCGGGCACTTCCAGCTTCAACTCGTTAGCAAGATGTTCCCGTACCGCGTAGCCGTCCTTGCCCAGGGCCGCGAGCGTGCCCACCGCGCCACCAAACTGAATCACCTGCGTCTCGCGGTACACCGATTTGAACGACAGCAGACGGCGATGCATCATGTCGAGCCAGACTGCCGTTTTGTACCCGAACGTGATGGGTAGCGCATGTTGGATCTTGGAGCGCCCGGCCATGATGGTGTTGCGGTGCGTTGCTGTAAGCTCCCTCAGGGCCGTGCAGACCTTTTCCAGCTCACAGATGAGCACCCGCGCCGCCTCGCGGGTCTGCAGCACTAGTGTGGTGTCCATGATGTCTTGCGTGGTCGCACCCAAGTGCACCGAGTGGCCCAGTGGCCCCGCAATGGCGGCCAACTGGTTCACCAGCGGAACAATCGGGTATCCCACCTGCGCGGTGCCGCGACGCCAGGCGTCGATATCGAGGCGCGTGAAGTCGCACGCCTGTTCGATGGCGTGCAAGGCATCGGTGCTGATCGCCCCCGCCCGGGCAAGGGCCCGGGCGAGCGCTAGCTCGACCTGAACGTACGTGCTCACCGTGGCGGTTTCGCTGAAAATTTTCCGCACCCCGGCATAGGAACTGGTCGAGGCC
>CAZPYF010000313.1:0-2339 GCA_964590015.1 uncultured Burkholderiaceae bacterium | reverse complement strand
TTCCTTGGCCAGGTACATGGCGATCTGTCGCGGCAGCGCGATGTTGGCCGGGCGGCGACGCGAATACATGTCAGCCACCTTGATCTTGTAATAGTCGGCCACGGTCTTCTGGATGTTTTCCACCGTGATCTGGCCGTTCGATACCGATAGCAGGTCTTTCAGAGCGTCTTTACAGACTTCGACGGAAAGCACTTCCTTACCGTGGAAACGGGCATAGGCCGACACCTTGCGCAGGGCGCCTTCCAGCTCACGCACGTTACTGCGCAAATGCTTCGCAATGAAGAAGGCAACTTCCTCGGGCATGGTGATGCCTTCATGCTCGGACTTGCGCAACAGAATGGCCACACGCATCTCGAGCTCAGGCGGTTCAATGGCCACGGTAAGGCCCGAATCAAAGCGCGAGATTAGCCGACTGTCGATATTCGACAGTTCCTTCGGATAGGTGTCAGACGTGATGATGATCTGCTTGCGCTGCGCCACCATGGCTTCGAACGCATAGAAAAACTCTTCCTGGGTGCGATTCTTGCCCGCGAAGAACTGAATATCGTCGATCAGCAGCAAATCGAGTGAGTGGTAGTACCGTTTGAATTCGTCGAACGCCTTGCGCTGGTAGGCCTTGACCACGTCTGACACATACTGGTCGGCATGAACATAGCGCACCCGCGCACCCTTGCCGGTGGTGAGCAAGGAATTGCCAATCGCGTGAATGAGGTGAGTCTTGCCCAGACCGACGCCGCCATAGAGGAACAGCGGGTTGTACGAAACGCCGGGGTTCTCGGCCACTTGTAGCGCGGCGGCACGGGCGAGCTGGTTGGCCTTACCGGTAACGAAGTTGTCGAAGGTCAGTTCGGAATTCAGGCGCGAGCGGTCGTGCAGCGCTTCAGCGGCGGCCGACGCAGCGGCAGCGCCAGGCGGCGTGGTAGCCGTTGAAGCAACCGGCGGCGGGGGTGGCGCGGTGACCGAATGTGTGGCGGTGTGCCCGGCCCCACCTGCGGCGGCTGTGCCCCGGGGCGCCGGGGCGGTTGCGCGGCCGGCGCCGGCGGCCGGCAGTTCGAACGCCACCTGAACGGGGCGCGCGAACCAGTCGCTCGCCAGCGCTTCAATTTGGTGAGAGAAATTCTTGCGTACCCAGTCCAGCTTGAATCGATTGGGCGCGGAGACACGCAGCACGCCCTGGTCTTCATCGAAAGCCAGGGGCACCAAGGGTCGAATCCACGCACTGATCTGTTGGGGAGGGAGTTCCTGTTCCAGTTTCTGGACGCAGGTCTGCCAGAATTCGTTCATTGTCGGCCACTTCTGTAAACCTCGATTCTACCCTGTTGGCGGGGTAGTTATCCACAGGCCGGGTGGACATGCTTGTGAACACGCCCCCCAAGTGTTTGACTAATCTATGGAAATTTGATGAAATGGTGGGCTTTTCGAGAATTCCTGCTCTTTTTTATTTTTCGGACCCGTCATGAAACGCACTTTTCAACCCTCTGTCACCCGTCGCAAGCGCACCCACGGCTTTCGCGTTCGCATGAAGACTCGTGGCGGCCGCGCCATCATTAAAGCGCGCCGTGCCAAGGGTCGCCATCGCCTGGCCGTCTGACCGGCCCGATACGCACCAGGAATAAGCCAGCCCAAGCTGGCGCTCCCGTGCCCATGCGAGCCTCCTTTCCTCCTTCGGCCCGCCTGCATCATCCTTCAGAGTTCGCAGCCGCGCTCAGGGGAAAGCACCTGGCGCGAGGTGCCTTGTTCGTGGTTTCGACACCGCGAGGAATCCAGAATGATTCCTCCACAGGGCCCCGCCTAGGGCTCGTGATCGCTAAACGCATGGCCCCTCTCTCCGTCTCCCGCAACACCATCAAGCGTGTCATACGTGAATCGTTCAGGCAGCGTCGCCACGAACTGCCGCCGCGCGATCTGGTGTTCCGGCTGCATGCTCGCATCGAGCCGTGCTCGCTACGCGAGCTGAAGGCAAAAGTGCGAAGCGACATCGAGGCCTTGCTCGACCGGAGCTGCCGATGATTCGTCAGCTGCTCATCGCGCCCATTCGTTTCTACCGCTACGTAATCAGCCCCTGGCTCGGCCCGAGCTGCCGCTTTATACCAAGCTGCTCGGCCTACGCG
Source organism: uncultured Burkholderiaceae bacterium (assembly GCA_964590015.1). Lineage (GTDB taxonomy): Bacteria > Pseudomonadota > Gammaproteobacteria > Burkholderiales > Burkholderiaceae_B > Yanghanlia. The sequence goes on along the minus strand of CAZPYF010000313.1, from coordinate 228 downwards.
ATAGAAGCCATAGAGACGCATGGGGGTCTTTGCGGCACCTGGTTGACCTTCCGACGCGTCATACGGTGCCACCCCTGGTGCCACGGCGGCCATGACCCGGTACCCCCAACGGCATGCTCGCACAGGCGGCACACCGGCTCGCAGTCATGACCCCTACACGCTCCACCACATACACCGGCAAGCTCCGCTACACTCTCACGGATTTGCCCCGCTTCGATTTGTAAAGGC
>CAZPYF010000312.1:0-2367 GCA_964590015.1 uncultured Burkholderiaceae bacterium | reverse complement strand
GCCTGGGTGGATGGATTTCACACGCATGCGCCCGACGTCTTTGTCGAAGTCGAAAATGCATTTGGGTGTGAAGACCAGCTCAGGGCCGCCCGACTCAATGCCCAGTTCGCGGCGCCCTTCCAGGCCACCGGGGTAGCCCACGCCGGAAATGAAGTCGACTTTCTCGACGAAGCGGCGGGCGTCGTGGTTGGCCATCATGATGTACTCACGGCCAAAGAGCGTCATGTGCTCGGGCTGCAGTACTGGGCCGATGAGCCGCACCTTGGGGCTGTGGTAATCGCCGATACACACGCTGTTGATGTTGCCGTACTGGTCAACCTGCGCACCACTTGCGAAGCCGAAGTCGATGTCGCCGCGCTTGATGGCCCAGGGGTGGTTCGGGAACCCGCGCGATTGCGCTTCACATTCCAGGTCGCGCAGCTCTTCATCGAACTCGGAGTTGGGCAGCGATGTGAGTTGGCGCAGATTGGGGTTGTGCACCCAGCCCGCCAGCATGATGGTGAGGCTGGGGGCGTGCGTGAGCCGCGCCAGTTGGGCGGCGGCCAGCGGAATCGACGTGGCGAAACGCGCTGCGCCGTCGCCGGTTGTAAGGCCCGTGAAGCCCAGTTCGCCTTCCTGCAGGTCATGGGCGAGGGCCACGGTGATGATCTCGTAAAGGTTGGCTTCTCTCATAACGCAATATCCATTTTCCGAAGGCTCAGCAAGGTTTCCAGGCCGATCTTGTCGAGGTACTCGATATGGCTTTCAACGCCATACACGTACTCATCGAGATACTGGCGGAACGTTTCCGGCGACTTGGCCGCTTCCAGATAGTGCTTCACATGGGCATCGTCGCCCCCGTATACACCCAGCATCGACGTGGGGTGAGCGCCCCACGGCGCTTCCACCACGGCAGTGGTGCGATACGACGGAATCTCTACCAGGTGAGGATGCTTACGTATCTTCTGTGTAGATACGATCTTTTCGACGGTGACAATCACTTTGTCGCAGCTGCGTGCCAGGGTGATATCGAGGCTTTGCGGCGTGAGCCGGCGGGAAGGCACGAGCACATTGCCGTATTCGTCGCCCAAGGTGGCATGAATCACCACCACGTCGGGGTCGGCCGGCGGCACCGCCCAAGCCTTCTTGCCGGTGAGCGGGCAGTTGAAGGGCTTGATGTCGGGGTTGATGCGCAGCAGATCGTTTCCGCCCAGGAAATAGGCGGGCCAAAAGGAAAAGTTCTCCTGGCTGGCACGGAAGCGATCCATGCTCAGGATCTCGGGGTAGTCCATGATCTCGAGCTCGCCCGCTTCCACAGCGCGGCGGAAGTTGGGCGCAAGCCCGAACTTCTCGAAGCCCACGTAAGAGGTCTCGACGCGCTTCAGGCACCCTGCCCCGGTCAGGATATCGACATCATTGCCGTTCACGATGCCGACAACGGTGAGGTCTTTCTTCTTCTGGCGAATCAGCTCATAAACAAAAGCCATGGGGTGTTGGTAAACCCCGAAGCCACCGACGGCAAGGCGGTCGCCGTCTTGAACCAGCGCCGCGGCTTCCTTCAGGCTAATCAGTTTGGATTGACGTTTCTTCACATTCACATTGAGTCTCGCTTTCTGTAAGAGGGGCGCTTAGGCCGGCAGGTCGCGCCTGGAAAGTGCGTGTACGGACAAGCCTTCATCCGCCAGCGCCCGTAACAAGTGGGCCGGTTCAAACGCCGGGTCGCCCAGCTCTGTAGCCAGCTTCTCCATCTTTGCGCACAGCGTCTTGAGCCCCATCTGCTCGGCATAGAACATTGGCCCGCCTGTCGAGCGCGGCCAGCCATAGCCGTGGATCAGCGTTACGTCGATGTCATCGGCGTGGCAGGCCATGCCTTCTTCCAACAGACGGAAGCCTTCGTTAATCACGGGCAGCAGCGTGCGGTCGAGAATTTCTTCTTCCGACAGCTCGCGGCGCTGTACGCCCTGCTGTTCCGACACCTTTTCGATCAACGCGGTGATCTCGGGGTCGTCGACCGGTTTGCGGGAACCGGGCTCGTAGCGGTAGTAGCCCGCTTGCGTTTTCTGGCCATAACGGCCCAATGCGCAGATTGCATCGGCTACAGGGAACACTTGCCCGCGCGACTGACGCACGTTCTGCGCGACATCGAGGCCGGCCATGTCGTTCACGGCCAGAGGCCCCATGGGGAAGCCAAAGCGGGTGAGCGCATCGTCGATCTGGCGCGGCAGCGCGCCGTCGAGCAACAGGCGGTCGACCTGCTGCGAGCGCTTGCCGATCATGCGGTTGCCCACGAACCCGTCGCACACGCCCACCACCACGCCGATCTTGTTCATGCGGCGGGTGAGGTCGAGTGCCTGGGCGCGTGTGCTGAGGCTGGTCTTTTCCCCCCGA
>CAZPYF010000311.1:0-2368 GCA_964590015.1 uncultured Burkholderiaceae bacterium | reverse complement strand
TCATGTTGCCGGCAATGGGTTCGACGATGATGCAGGCGATGTCGTCGGGATACTTCTCAAAGGCGGCTGCAACGGCATCGAGATCATTGAAATCGAGCACAAGGGTGTGCTGGATAAACTCGGCCGGCACGCCCGATGAGGTGGGGTTGCCGAACGTGAGCATGCCCGAGCCGGCCTTGACCAGCAGACTGTCGGCGTGGCCGTGATAACACCCCTCGAACTTGATGATGCGTGGCCGGCCGGTATAGCCGCGAGCCAGTCGGATCGCCGACATGGTGGCTTCCGTACCGGAACTCACCAGACGCACCTGCTCCATCGAGGGCATGCGTGCCACGATGGCTTCTGCAATCTCGATTTCGGCTTCCGTGGGCGCACCGAACGACAACCCGCTCTCGGCGGCTTTCTGTACGGCGCGAATCACTTCAGGATGCGCATGGCCCAAGATAGCCGGCCCCCACGAGCCCACATAGTCGATATAGCGCGTGCCTTCGGCATCCCAGGTATAGGCGCCCTGGGCACGTTCGATGAAGCGGGGCGTGCCGCCTACGGAACGGAATGCGCGTACGGGCGAATTGACGCCGCCCGGTATGGTCTTGGAGGCGCGATCGAACAGGTCGGAGTTGCGGGACATGGCTTGCTCAAAGTGAAATGGTTCTACGTCGGCCGCGCAATGGGCCGAACACTCAATGATAGTCGATCAGTCAAACAGGTTCGTGCAGCGTTGTGCGGCTGCCTGTATGTCGTCGGCAAGGAACACGCCGCTGATCACGGCGATGCTGTCGGCCCCGGCTGCAACGACCTGTGCAGCGTTATCGGGCGTGATGCCACCGATGGCGACTACTGCGGGGCGAGGGCCCGGCCCCATCGATTCGACGATGCGCCGCGCCTGTTGAAGGTGCTCGGGCAGGGCGCGTACCGCTTCCGGCTTCACGCTGGACGAAAACATCGCGCCGAAGGCGACGTAGTCGACGTCAGCCAGTACAGCGCGTTCGGCCAGAGCGGGGTCGTTGTAGCAGGAGCACCCCAAAATGCGGTCGGGGCCTAACGCCACCCGGGCTTCAGCGAGGTTGCCGTCGTCGCGGCCCAGATGCACGCCGTCGGCCTCAACGAGCAAGGCCAGACGCCAGTCGTCATTGATGATGCTCACCACACCCAGTTCGCGGCATCGCTCAACGACGCGGCGCGCCTGCTCCAACGCTTCCTCGGGTGTTGCCGATTTGCGTCGCCATTGGAATGCGGCCATGCCGCCTGCGGCGGCGGCCTCGAGTGCCGCGAGCATGCGCGGGGTGTCGCCCCACTCGGGCGAAACGCCGTACAGCCCTCGTGGGAAGCGCAAGGCGTCTGCCGAGCGCGGGGTGTCGCCCGGATGAGAAGAAGTTGGATTCATGGACGGCTCCGGTTGAAGATGCGTGCACCCATGCCTGGTTGGAATACGCGGCCCGCCATACCGCTCACGATAGCTACGCCACGTTCGATCGCGCGGGGCAGCTCGGTGCCTTGTGCCAGCTCGGTGGTAATGGCCGTAGCCAACAGGCCGTCGGTGTCAATAACGGGCTTGCCGCCGAGGGCCTTCCAACGGCCGGTATGCCCGTTCTCGTCGCGCATGACATAAGACAGCTCGGGGCCTGCGCCCGGTACGCCAGTGATCAGTACGGCACTGACGCCGTATCCGAGCAGGGCATCGACGCCAGTTTGAACTGTCGAGCCATCCAAAATGCCATGCGACTGCCATTGCTGCAGCAACGTATGGTCGGCCACGACGAGATCAGTTTGCGGCAGCACGAGTTCCAGCAGCGCGGCATGGGTTTCCTCGGCGTCGAGGTCGTCTTCCAGCGACACGTTTGGCAGGCGCTGCAGATGCACCACCAGCGGGATGTCGCTGTAGTCGGCCGTTAGCTCTGCAAGCACGCTGACCGATTCCGTTGTATAAAGCGGGCCGGCCTTCATGGCATGGACAGGCATGTCTTCCAGAAGGCAGCGAGCCTGATCGTCCATCAGCTCTGGGGTTATTGGCTCGATGTTTTCGACTGCGGCGGTATCCTGTACCAACGTACCCGTAATGACCGACACTGCGTGGCAACCCAGCTCGGCGCAGGTGATGGCTTCGGCGGGCAGGCCCATGGAACCACTCGGGTCGAAGGGCCCGAAGATCATGATGATGCGAGGTGGTGCTGCAGGCACGGTAGAGTCGGCGGGTTCGGGTTGCACGGCACTAAGAGCAACTCTTGGGTTTAGTAACATTGACCCCATTCTATAGGAAGCCGCAATACCGTCGTACGGCTTCCCCATTAAAGCGAGCAACGAAACATGCGTACCTGGATGTGTTTGATCTGTGGATGGATATATGATGAGGAAGCCGGTCTTCCCG
>CAZPYF010000310.1:0-2382 GCA_964590015.1 uncultured Burkholderiaceae bacterium | reverse complement strand
CGACACTTGGAGATATTCGAGCCCTTCGATGAGCGGAAAGATCGCCAGAAAGAACAGGCAATCGACGAAGGTGCGGCGCAAGGTAGCGGGTGAGAAGGTCGGCTCGATCTGGTCTCGATAAAGAGACAGCTTTGGCCAGATCATGGGGGTACGCACGGCGTAAGAACGATAGGCGGCGCCGAACACCGAATGGAGGTAAGTCGCCTCCTTGCTGGCGGTGTGAGCAAGGATCGCATAGCTCAGCGTACCGAGCACCAGAGCGATGATGATCGATCCGAAAACGAGGCCAATGCCGATCGCACCGATTGTCGAGAATAGATACAGCGGGTTCCTTGTGATCGAATAGGGGCCACTGGTAACGAGCTCCGCGTTCTTACGTGACCCGATGTAAAGTATGCTCCAGAGGCGGCCAAACACGGCGACGAGGATGAGCGCCACACCAATGGTCTCGACGAATTCGTGGGCCATCGAGGTTTCGACAATTGCCGGCCGCGAAAAAACGACGAGCAGCAGGCAGGCTGCAGCGCCCGATTGTAGCATCCAGATTCTTCGCCGTTGATTAGCTGGGCGGATCTCGTGGTCGTGGTGGGATGCCTGTGTCATCTGCCGATTGCTCGTTTCGTAGTTAGTTACTGGGTCATTCGTGCTCGACGCTAGCGGCCCTGCACGTCGAGGAAAGTGGTGTGCTTCTTCATGTAGCGCAGTCCGAGATAGATGATGCCGCCACCGATGAATGTCGCGATCCAGACGGGATCGTAGAGAATGTGGCCCTGGAAAAGGATGTCGCCGAATGCCTCGATGGCGACGAAAGCGGCAATGATGGCGAAAAAACCCGAATATTCCCGCCGCAGCACGTTCCGGATTGAAAACGATAGCTCCGGCTGCCGCCAGCCGGTCAGTCGCGGAAAAAAGGCGGGCACGCGGTCCGCCCAGACTTGGTACTCATCGCCGAACTTATCGGCAAGAAAAGCCTCTTCGGTTGCGATGATGCGTTCCAAGTAGATCACCAGGAACAACGCCATGATGATGACGAAGTAGATGCCTTGGGTGAAGAGCGCGATTGCCATGTAAATGACGGCGTTGCCGAAATAGAGCGGATTCCGCGTAAGGGAGTACATGCCCGTCGTGTTAAGCGTGTCTGCTACCTGTTCCCTTGTATTGCGACCGGAGGTTCCCCTGGGGGCATAGGCGACGGTTACTGCCCGGATCGCCAAGCCGGCGAAGGCCAGTGCCACGCATATCCCTTCGTAGATGAAGTCCGGCCATTCGCCAAAGTAGAATTCGACCGGTTCGCCGCGACGTAGGGTCATGAAAGCTATAGGAACGGTTGCCAGCAGCACGTAGCTGCGCCAGCGAAAGAGCCAGTGCCCCTGACGGACAATTGTGTCTCTGATCAACTCGAAGCTCCCCAATGCGGATAATAACTGCAAGCGCCTCAGTTGTGGCAATTTTGCGGCAAATCCGTTGGCGCTGAAGTACCTTACATCGAAGTGGCAGCGAGGCCGGACGAGCGTAAACGCGGATAGAGCCCAAGATAGGGTTGGAACCTGCCGCAAGACTGGTCAAAAGTTATGGCTTTGGCGTGAAGGTTGTTGCTCCAACAACATGGAGCACAAGCAATGGAATCGTCCGACCAGCCTACTTGCGTCGATCCGTACATCGCATCGTTCGAAGAAAGTCTTTCAGCCAGGAATTACAAACCAGCCACGCTGAACAACTATCGTTGCCTGCTTCGGCGGTTCGGCCGCTTGCTCGACGCCGAGGGAGTTGCGCCGTCGGCGTTGACGCCAGACCTTGCCGTCGAAGTGGGGCAGCGGTTGCCGGCCACGCCAAAGAGCCAGGTGAAGATCCCCAATCTTGCGAGGCTGTTCGTCACGCACCTGATTGAAATAGGCGTTGCGACACGACCGCCACTAACACCTGCGCAAGCTGAACGCGCCGATCTGCTGGGTGACTTCGAAACCTATCTCGTCCGGCAGCGAGGTCTCAGCCCACGCACGATCTATCATGTGCTCCGGTTCGCGGACCGCTTCCTCGATCATCGCTTCGGCGAGAACCGGCTCGATCTGCCAGCGCTGAATGCTCAGGATATCGCAGCGTTCATGGAGTACCTTGTGACGCGCAAGCGTCCGTTCCGCGACAAGACACCGGCCACGCATCTGCGCAGCTTCTTCCAGTATCTGTTCGCTCAGGGCCTCACGACGACCAACCTGTCGCTCTGCGTCCCTCGGGCGCACAAGCCCTGGGGCGCGAGGCTCCCCCGATACCTGTCGCCTGATGAGGTCGAGGCCGTGGTGGCCTCGGTGCGCCACAATCCGCGGCGCGGGGCCCGGGACTACGCCATGTTGCTGTTGATGGCCCGTCTCGGCCTGCGTGCACCGG
>CAZPYF010000309.1:0-2384 GCA_964590015.1 uncultured Burkholderiaceae bacterium | reverse complement strand
GCGTAGTGCCCACCCGAATGCCGGTCGCCTACCACCATGTCGGCGCGGCCTTCCGCTATGGGGCGAATCAAATCGTGCACCCGCTCGGCGGGGTAGGTCAGGTCGGCGTCGGCCATCACGTAGATGTCTGCCTCCACCTCCAGAAAGGCGCGGCGTACCGCATTGCCCTTACCCTGTCGCGATTCGTGCAGCACCCGGCCGTTCGCGCCCAGCTCGCGCAGCGTGGCGTTTGCGATCCCGGCCGTGTCGTCGTGCGAGTTGTTGTTTACCACCACCAGCTCAGCATCAGGCAGTGCTTCATGAAAGCTGCGCATCGTTTCAGCGATGGTTGACGCTTCGTTATACGCCGGCAAGATGATCGCGATATGCGGTGCGGCGTCACCCGCAGCCGGCGTGCCGTGCATGTCGAGCTGAGGCCGGAGCTGGGAGCGAGGGTTGTCGGTCATCTACAGAACTCAAGAATGACGAAGCCGGATGTTGAATTGTAGGCAGGGAACAGCAAGAATGACATTCTACTGACGGGCAGGCGTTCTTCATCTGGAGAGCTCGAAGTAGTCGAAGCGCGTTTACCGCAACTTAGGACATCTTCATGAACAAACATATCGGCAGCGACTTCGATGACTTCCTCGACGAGGAAGGAGTGCTGGAGGAGGCGACAGCCCTGGCCGTTAAGCGCGTGCTTGCCTGGCTTCTTCTGACAATCCGATAACGCCTACTGTGTTCCTCTCTGCTACCGCGATGGCGGTGCCATTTTTACTGCATTGCGCCGTCGTGGGTGGGGCGGTGCTCGTTTGTCTGCGTACGTGCCGCACCGGATCCCTTGAGTCGACGGCATTGACGGTGTTCTACAGTCTCTGCCTCGGTATGCTCGTGAATATGGCCGGCTTGTTTGCATTGGGTATAGCTGGGGCGCTGCATGGCGCAGCCGTTGCGGGTCTAGGGTTGCTGCTGGTTGTGGTCGCGGCAGCCACGTTGCGTTGGCGCGGGCCCGGCACGGTCGGGCAGTTCCGAGTGCGCAGACCACGTTCCGGTGTCACGTGGCTCGAGTGCGCTGTTCTGTTCGTCATCTTCCTGTTGTGTATCGCGGTCAGCTTGCACCCGCCGGGCCATTGGGACGACACGATGTATCAGCTGCCGCTGGCCCGCCATTACGTTGAACAGCAGGCCATCGTTCTGCTGGAGTACCTGCGCTTTCCTCTGTTTCCACAGAATTTCAATTTGCTGTTTGCGCTGGGAATCATGCTTGGCGACGCGTTGCCCGCCGGGCCGTCGCCACTTTGGCAGTTCGGCGCCCCCGAAGTGTTCGCCCAGGTCTTCGCTACCTTGCCCTTGTTCGTCATGGCGCTGGGCCTTTGGGGCGCTTCGCACCGTTATCTTGGCACCGGCGCGCCGGGTTTGCTGGCCGGCCTCACGCTGTTCATGATCGGCCCGGTGAAAAGCACGCTCGGGTTCGCGTATATCGACAACGGCCTCGCGCTGTATTGTCTGGCGGCATCACTGGTCGTGGCGCAGATGGCAGCGCGTTTGTCGAAGGACGGGGGCCTTACAGCGGAAAACACATCGGAAAACACAGCTGAAGCTTTGCCGCAATCCTCGATGTCATCACTGGCATTTCTAGCAGGTTTGCTGGCGGGCGGGGCGTGCGGAACCAAGTACTTCGGGGTGGTGTTCGCCGCCTGGTTGGGCGTCGTGATCGTTCTTATGATCGCTCTGCAACGTCGGGATATCGCTCGTGGCGTGCCCGTCGGTTCGCGTAGTTCCGTTACCGCAACGCTCCGGGCGGCCGTGCTTTATGCGGCGGGAATCGTACTCACCGGCAGCGCCTGGTACATCCGCAGCTATCTAATTTCGGGCGACCCTGCACACCCCGCAGGCGCATCGATATTCGGTTTCTTCCTATGGAACGAAGGCGATCTTGCGTTTCAGTATTCCGAACAAGGCGAGCACGGTGTGGGCCGCAATCCGCTCATGTTCCCTGCCGCGTTACTTGAAGCAGGTGTACTGCTATGGCTGCCTGCGTTCGTGGGACTGCTCCTACGGCGCGTGCCGGCGCCTATACGCGCTCTACAAGCGGCCTTCCTGGGCTACATGCTGTTCTGGTTCTTCGTTTCCCAAGTCCCACGTTACCTGGGTCCGGTCTACGGGTTGGGTGGCTTTCTGGCGTTCTACGCGCTTTTCCGCGCGTGGCAGTGGGCGATTGCCGCGGCGGCAGGCAGAGCTTTCATTGGCCGCTTTCTGAACGATCAAGATGGCACAAGCCGTTTAGCAAAGACTGCCTGGCCGACCGCAATCGTTCTGATCGTGGCCGTGGGCTACGCCGCCGACCGGGGCATCAAATACGGAAAAGAGTACTTGAACGCCGAAGACGTATTGCAAACGAACCC
>CAZPYF010000308.1:0-2390 GCA_964590015.1 uncultured Burkholderiaceae bacterium | reverse complement strand
CAATAGGCGTTTCCAGCAACTTCGCCAGATACATACCCCATGCAGCAGCCGCTATGCCACCGTTTCCCGTTTCGCCGTGCGCTGGTCACCGCCACACTGGCGCTTGCCACGTTAACCGCCAATGCCGCCGAGGCCCCCGCGCTTGACGTTCCTTATATCAAAACTCCAGACGCTGTCGTGGAACGCATGCTGGAATTAGGCAAGGTCGGGCCTAATGATTACCTGATCGATTTGGGCAGCGGCGACGGGCGCATCCCCATTGCGGCCGCGTTGAAGCATGGCACACGGGGGCTCGGAGTCGATCTGGATCCCGAGCGTACCCAGGAAGCCACGGCCGCCGCACAGGCGGCCGGCGTAGCAGACAAGGTGGCGTTCCGTACCGAGAACTTGTTCGACACCGACCTGTCGCAGGCCTCGGTCATCACCATGTACCTGTTCCCGGAAATCAATCTGCGCCTGCGCCCGCACCTATTGGACCTGAAGCCCGGAACCCGCATTGTCGCTCACGCATTCCATATGGACGAGTGGACGCCCGATCACCACGATGTCGTCGAGGGGCGCGATATTTTCATGTGGACGGTTCCAGCACAGCTGGAGGGCTTGTGGCGGGTGACAGCGCCGGGCTACCGGGATTTCGTATTGCGCGTCTGGCAGCAATTCAACCGTGTGCAAGCTACAGCGATCACCGTTGATGAACATTCCGTTCCCGTTCTCGACATGAGTGTGGATGGGGCCGACATTGAATTCACGATCAATACCTTCACGGGGCGGCATACGTTCTCGGGCACGATGGAAGACGGCCGGCTGCAGGGCGCGGGCAGTGCGGGCGAATGGTCGGCCACGCGAATGTAAATCGCAAAGCACATGCGACAATCCCGGTAAACATGTATGGAAATCGGTAGACCATGAGAATCGCAGTGATCGGAGCGGGGGTGGTCGGCACAGCCACGGCGTTTGAACTCCTGCGGCAAGGCAAGCAGGTTGTGCTGCTTGAGGCCGGGCCAGGGCCCGGGCTGGCCACTAGTTTTGCCAACGGCGGGCAGCTCAGCTACGACTACGTGGCCCCGCTGGCCGACCCGGGAGTGTTTCGCGACCTGCCGAAATGGCTGCTGAACCCTGCGTCGCCTCTGCGCTTCCGGCCGCAGATCGATCCGCGGCAATGGTGTTGGCTCATGGCGTTTCTCAAAGCCAGCAATACCGCGACAGCCCAGGCGTCGACGCGTGCCTTGCTCGCCCTGTCTTACCTTAGTCGCGATACGCTTCATAGTTGGTTAGAAGAAGCGCCTGTTGATTTTCACTATAAGCGCAACGGCAAACTGATCGCCTATCGCACCCCTGCCCTGCTCGAGAAAGCGCGTAGGCAGGTCGAGTATCAGGCACAGCACGGTTCGCAGCAGCGAATTCTGAACCGTGCGGAATCCGTGGCTATTGAACCCGCGCTTGCCGAGTTGGGCAGTGATTTAGCCGGCTGCGTGTACACCCCCACCGAAGAAGTCGGCGACTGCTACCTCTTTACTCGCAGGTTGTTTGAGCACGTGCAAGCCCACCCCCAGGCGGAAACTCGGGTCGACGCCCGCGTGGTCAGTCTGCAGGTTGAAGCAGGAAAGGTGTGCGGCGTAGTGCTGGATACGGGCGAGGCCATCGCCGCCGATCAGGTCGTGGTGGCAAACGGGCTGCAAGGCTATGACCTATTAAAGCGACACGGGGAATCAGTGCCGCTGTACGGCCTGAAGGGTTATAGCCTTAGCATTCCGCTGCCGCAGTCTGCCAATGAACAAGGAACGGCTGCCACAGCGCCATCGATCAGCGTGACCGATTACGAACGCCGCATCGTCTACGCTCGCCTTGGCGAAGTACTGCGCATCGCGGCCATGGTGGATATCGGTGATGCGGGCCCCGATATCCGGCCCGACCGCATTCGCCACCTCAAAGCCGAAGTCAGCCGCAGCTTCCCACAGCTGGCAATGAATGAGGCACAAGCGTGGGCCGGTGAGCGGCCTGCCACGCCCGACGGCCGCCCTATCATCGGCCGCAGCCGCCGGTTCGATAACTTATGGCTTAATCTCGGGCACGGCGCATTGGGATTCACATTGGCTTGCGGAAGCGCCGTACTGCTAAACGAACTGATGAGTGCGACGCCGCCATCAGTGGATGCGGCGCCGTTCCAACGCCGTTAGGCGCTTACTCTACGTTCGCCACCGTGGCGTCGCCCTTTCCCACCGCGATGCGAACGCCTGGCGCATCAAGCTGGTCGACCGAGGTGTAGGGGCTGTTCTTGCGTACCAGGTATGTGCCTTCGATGAGCACGAACGGCACGGTAAACGAGACGCGATCGAGGTCGGCGTTCATTGCAAGGCCTCTTCGCTTATAGCAGGTCGCGGCGCAGGTCA
>CAZPYF010000307.1:245-2409 GCA_964590015.1 uncultured Burkholderiaceae bacterium | reverse complement strand
CCTGAACTTTAATGAAACCTTTTGAATAGCCTAAGGATAGAGTTTCCGCGAGTACGCCATGGGGTGGGGTTGGGTGCCACCCAGGGCGTCAACGCTGATAGATGCGCCTTATGTCGACGATCCCCCCGAGAATTTTGCAGATCAAGATTTCTGGCGATGGGTGCGCGAATCCACGAGCTGGGACATTTCGGGCGGTAATGCGAACCCCTTGGCCAACTCATGGGCGTACGCGGAACGGCGTCAGTGGTCAGGTGGCGGGCTGCCTGCATATCAGGGTTTGGCTTCCCCGGCGGAAACACCGGTGGCCCATTTCAGTGTGACCTTGAGGCGGCCCGGGCGAGAGGGCATCACACTCACATCGCATGCTGCCGCAGAAACGTACTTCCGTCGTCCCGAGGCGCGCGGTGATCGCCTGCGCGAACGTGCCAATCTCTTTCATCCGTACTGGCAGGCACGCCTTCGTACGCCAGATCGAACGGGAGATTCGCCATGAGCCAGCTTAATTATGCCGTGGGTAGCCACTGGCATGGCCGGCAGAGCGGTCAGGCGCTCATCGAGTCGCTTGTGGTGGCCCTCGTGCTAACTGTGCTGTGGGTGGCGGCGCACTGGCTCTTTCACTATCAGGACATGGCATTGTCGGCGCGCCATGCAAGCCGGCATCTTGCATTTCTGGCCGCCCGCACGGGGCTCGTCGATCAGCAACTGCCTGATGTATCGCGACGCCATGTCGAGCCATTCTTTGGCGGGCGGGCACACCGATGGGCCGATCGCCGAGGCGTTTTCCTCTTCGACGCCGAGTCGTCGTTGCACACGGCGCTGTTGCCACTTGATTCGTTGACCGCTGCGGCTCAGCCCGGTGGGGAAGATGCAGACGCTACGACCCTACGCCGCGAATGGGCGCTGGCCGACACCGGGATTCTGCTCGGGCATGTGGCCATAGGTTCCGGCGCTGAGAAGGACGTGTCAGCCAAAGACACCAGTCTGCTGAAGCTTCGACAGTTTGAGCTTCCATATGAAGCCTTACATCGCAGCACCGCAATTCTGATCGGCGCAGGCCACAGCAGTTCAGACGACGCGGCACAGGCGCGCACTGGAGATTCACAGCTGGCATGGCAGGCGGCGGAAGCACGTTCGCGCGCGGCCAGCGTGGAGGTGAAGGCACGAGCGTCAGAAGTCGACGGTGGCTGGAAGCGAGCAGAGCCTGAACTTGACTGGTTGTCGGCATGGAGCGGCCAAGTGCCCGATGAAGTGCTTGCCCCCTATAAAGGACCATGAGATGCGTGCGAATGTCTTTACGCCCTCCATAGCGTTCGGCCGTTGGTGGGTTGTCTTACTACTACTGATCCCCTCACTGTGTAAAGCTCAGATCTACTGGCAGCCGCCATGGCGGGTCTCGGTGAACGGGCAAGCCATGGAGGTGGAGATGTTTACCAGTCGGTGGTCGCCAGATGTGGTGTTGCGAGCGCTGGCGCATGGAAAGCGCTCGTTTGATCGGTATGTCGTGACGGACGGACGTATTTTGCTATCGGGAACTTCTGACGGAGTTCACTGGCTCGCCGAAATACAGAGCCACGCAGAAGGTGCCCACGGTTATGTCTCAGCGCTGCATTTCGGCTGGCAACCGGAAGCGGTTGTAGGGCAGTCTTCCTACGTTTCAACTGGTACCGGCCGGCGCCATTTCGAGTTTGGCCCTTCCGCGACGGTATCACTCGATCTGGACGCCGATTCGACGGAAGCAGTGTCTGTTTCGGTGTCGGAGCGTTGACATGTGGCGCCTTAATATTCCGTTCCGAGCGTGGTCTGTCTTGCGCCCCCGTCGTTCCCTTTTTGTGTTGGGCTTGGCCGTGATTGCCGGTCTTGCTGCCGCATGGTCTGCGCGGCAACACATTCAAGGTCACGTCGAGCGTCTCGAGGCGGATGCGCGGGTACCCACGGTCACGCGGGTCGTGGCCGCTTACGACTTGCCGGCGGGCACTCGCCTCGATTTCGAGCATCTGGCGAGCCGTTCATTCCCCGTGGGGCTCGTATCCAGCGACAGCGTCGACCCGGCACACCACGCACGTTTGGCGGGCATGGTGCTGCAAACGAGCCTTCGGGCAGGTGACCCGATACTGCCGGCTCATGGCCGCCGAACAACCCCCAGCGCTTTTTCCAGCCATCTCGG
>CAZPYF010000307.1:0-235 GCA_964590015.1 uncultured Burkholderiaceae bacterium | reverse complement strand
GTGAAGGTCGGCGCGCAGTAACCATGCCGGTTGATGCTATCAACTCAGTATCCGGGCTCCTACAACCGGGCGATCTAATCGACCTGTATGTATCGTTTGAGTACCAACGACGGCGCATCACTGCACCTTTGCTGCAAGGCGTTCTGGTTCTTGCGACGGGCACGCAGACGCAGTCGCCGATCGAGGCGGGTGTCGACCCGCGTGATCGCGTCCTTGATGCGCGTCAGCTCGTTGC
>CAZPYF010000306.1:0-2411 GCA_964590015.1 uncultured Burkholderiaceae bacterium | reverse complement strand
TCGGCCGATCGCGGTCGGTACGAGATGTTCCACACAACGCCGGCCATCGCGCTCGAACGCACGTGTCCAGATCTCGCCAAGGCCCTGTTCCAGTTCGGAATCCGTGGTCGGCTGCATCTGCGCGTTGTCCCACGACACCCCCACATCCAGCACGGTGTCTTTGCCCGCCAGCCCGGCTAACGCGCCAAAGACGGAACCGGTGTCGGGCTCCGCGCCTTCCTCGCCGCCGCCCTCCACGTCGTCTCGCTCGTAGAACGGCGCCAACAAGCCAATGGACTCGATCTCCGCGCCTTTCGGCAGCAGTGCCACGAATTGATCCAAGATCGGTGTCGTCGTGGAATCGAGGAATGCCAAGCTGCCGGGGCGTTTGGCAGCAGCCGCAGAGCCGATTCGGCGCTGCAGCTCATCGCGGAACAGATCAAGCTGCGATCCGGCATGGCGCACCAACGCCCGAGCGCGGTCGATATGCGCGTCGAACGCCTTCAAAATCGCGGCGTCCGAAGGCTCCGCATAGCGCAGGTCGGTGCACATGAAAAGCTCGGTATTGCCGCCGTAGCCCGGCGCCGTCAGATTCCCCGATCCGATCAGCAGACGTGCAAACTCGCCGTACAGCAGCAGTGCTGACTTGGGGTGGAAGACGACCTTAGAGACTTCGAGCAGATCGTAGGGCAGGCGGCGGCCGGGGCGCCGCTCACCGGCATCCACCACCGCCACAATGGGGGTTTCTTGTATCGCGTGTTGAGCTTCGTCATGGTAGCGGGCCGCCTGTTCCACCGGGTCGGAAGTCAAACGCAGCACCGCACGCAAGACATGATCTTCGAAGAACGCCGGATCGAAACCGTACGACGGGAAAAATCCCCCGATGCAGGGCTCTCCCGCCGGAAGGCGATCCAGGACGCGGCCCGAGGCGACGTTCATGAGAGCTTGCCCAGATCACCCAGCAGACGTCGCACCACGTTCAACTTCAAGCTTGGGAAACCCGCCTCGGCTTTGTGCCCGGTATAACCGGCCACTTGCAGCACGAGCGTGCCATTCTCTTCACGCAACCACGCACCCCCGCCACGGCGCGCACGCTGCACCTGGAGATGGAACTTCAGCAGGTGCTGAAGCGAGTCTGCGGGCCCCGAAGTTTGCAAGGCCGTGAGCAACGAGACAAAGCCGGGCCCGTGGAATTCGAGCTTACGAAAGCGTGGCGACACGCTCGCCGAAGCGCACAACGAACGTAATTCCTGGGCCTCGTCGGGAGGAAAGGCGACGTGCGCCACATCGGCGATGCCGGCCACCCAGCCTTGTTGTTCGACATGGCCATAGGCACGGTTGAACCGCTGCAGTAGCTCGCGCGCCACGCCACCGAATGCCAACGCCAGTTCGACCTTGCTGCGGGTCTCGGCGGAAAGGCGTCCCCACCGGCCCGCGATGAGCCCCTTCAGCAGGATTTCGGCGTCGACAACGTGGTTTTTATGCGCACGGATCAGGCATTTCGCGATCTCTAGCGTAGAACCATCGTGGGCCGATTCGAACAACGCATTCCACAAGCGCGACTGTTGCGCGCTGCGATGGTGCTCTACAAGGGCTGACAGTCGCGAGCGCTTACCCAAGCCCGCCAGCGTGAGCCGGCCGTACGAACGCGCCAGCGTGTTGCGTTCCAGATTCAACGCTTCAAGCGCGTACTCTTCGTAAGCCATGCGCTTGCCACCGGGTTCAGACCAGAAGGCATCAATGATCTCGCGCGACGCCGGGCTGACCCGCAGCGACCCGGGGAACACCAAACCATATTCGCGCAACGAAGACAGGTAGGCCCCTAAGCTGCCCAGCTCGCTCTGCCGAGAAATCAGTGGGAAATCTAGAGGCAGCGGCCCCGGGCCGCTCGACGCCCACGCCTGTGTGGCCCCGCGAATGCCGCGCATGGCATCGTCGCTGCCGCGCGCAAGCACACCGCCACGCGATTCCAAAGTCGCCAATGCCCAGAATCGCTCCCATCGTTCGAACAATCGGGTGCGCATTCCATCGTCAGCGGGGTAGCCATATATTTCGATGGCCTTGTCAGCCAGATGCAGCCCATAGAGCACTACGGCATAGTTCTGGGCCCGCGTGGTTCGTGTGGTGAAGCCTTCGAAGAGCCACAGCCCCACCTGTTGAGCCAGATAGTCGAGCGCCAGCGGGTCTTCTGCCGTGAAGTCCGTGTCAGTGGCCAGCGGGGCCGACCAGAACAAGGTCTCGGGGGCGCTTTCCAGAACTTCGAGCATCAAAACCATTCGCCTCACTTATTGTTCCCGCCTGAATGCGTCATTCAGGGAATTGTGAAGCGCAGTGGTGTATTGGCCCGGCGGTTGCGAGCCGGATTATACGGCGTCAGGGGGCGTGTTGCCGCCTGCCGACTTCCGCCGCCGGCGCTAAAAACGGCAGGTTTT
>CAZPYF010000305.1:0-2421 GCA_964590015.1 uncultured Burkholderiaceae bacterium | reverse complement strand
CCATCGTGGCGGTGGTCACAAGCAGCATTACCGCATCATCGATTTCCGCCGCAACAAGGACGGTATCGTGGCCAAGGTGGAGCGTATTCAATACGATCCCAACCGAACCGCACACATCGCTCTGCTGTGCTACACCGATGGCGAGCGCCGCTATATCATTGCGCCGCGCGGCCTGCAGGTCGGTGCGCAGCTGGTTTCCGGCAGCGAAGCCCCGATCCGGGCCGGCAATACCTTGCCCATCCGCAATATCCCGGTGGGTTCCACCATCCATTGCGTGGAAATGATCCCGGGCAAGGGTGCGCAACTGGCGCGCTCGGCTGGCGCTTCCGCGGTACTGCTGGCTCGCGAAGGCACATACGCCCAGATCCGTCTGCGTTCCGGCGAAGTCCGCCGCGTGCACATCGAGTGCCGCGCCACCATCGGCGAAGTCAGCAACGAAGAACACAGCCTGCGTCAGGTCGGTAAAGCCGGTGCGACGCGCTGGCGCGGTGTCCGACCCACGGTTCGCGGCGTTGCCATGAACCCGGTGGATCACCCGCACGGTGGTGGTGAAGGCCGCACCGGCGAAGCCAGAGAGCCCGTCAGCCCCTGGGGTACCCCCGCCAAGGGTTACAAAACCCGTCGCAACAAGCGGACGAACAACATGATCGTCCAACGACGCAAGCGTAAGTAAGAGGCGAACCCATGTCACGTTCGATCAAGAAAGGCCCGTTTGTCGACGCCTACCTCATCAAGAAGGTAGAAGCGGCCACAGGCGGCAGAGAGAAAAGGCCGATCAAGACCTGGTCGCGCCGGTCCACCATCCTGCCCGAGTTCATCGGGTTGACGTTTGCCGTGCATAACGGCCGCCAGCACGTTCCCGTTTACGTGAACGAGAACATGGTCGGCCACAAGCTGGGCGAATTCTCGCTGACCCGTACGTTCAAGGGTCATGCCGCAGACAAGAAGTCCCGGAGGTAACAGGCTATGCAAAAAGGAAATGAAACCGCTGCCGTGGTCAAGGGCGTGCGCGTTTCCGCGCAGAAAGCCCGCCTCGTGGCCGACATGGTACGCGGCAAGCCGGTTGCGCAGGCTCTGAACATCCTTGCCTTCACGCCGAAAAAGTCGGCCGTGATCATCCGCAAGGTGGTGGAGTCGGCGATCGCCAATGCCGAGCACAATGACGGCGCCGACATCGACGAGTTGAAGGTCAAGACCATTTACGTCGACAAGGGCGCTTCGATGAAACGCTTCAATGCACGCGCGAAAGGTCGTGGCGTGAAAATCGAGAAGCAGACTTGCCACATCGTGGTCAAGGTCGGAGCCTAAGGAGCCACGATGGGACAGAAAATTCACCCGACCGGGTTCAGGCTGGCAGTCAGCCGTAACTGGTCCTCGCGTTGGTATGCCGACGATAAGGCTTATGCCGGCATGCTCATTCAAGACGCTCAGGTGCGTGAGTACCTGAAGAAAAAGCTCAAGAACGCTTCGGTGGGCCGTGTGGTCATCGAGCGCCCCGCCAAGAACGCGCGCATCACCGTCTACTCGGCTCGTCCGGGCGTGGTGATCGGCAAGAAGGGCGAGGATATCGAACTGCTCAAGGCCGATCTCCAGCGTTTGATGGGCGTACCGGTGCACGTGAACATCGAAGAAATCCGCAAGCCGGAAGTCGATGCTCAACTGATCGCCGACTCCATCGCGCAGCAGCTTGAGAAGCGCATCATGTTCCGCCGCGCCATGAAGCGCGCCATGCAGAACGCCATGCGTCTGGGCGCCCAGGGCATCAAGATCATGAGCTCGGGCCGTCTGAACGGTATTGAAATTGCCCGTACCGAGTGGTATCGCGAAGGCCGTGTGCCGCTGCACACCCTGCGCGCCAACATCGACTACGGCACGTCCGAAGCCGCAACGACCTACGGGATCATTGGTATCAAAGTTTGGGTCTACAAGGGCGACAATCTGGGCAGCGGGGAAGTCGCCGCCGTGGAAGCGCCGCGTGAAGATGAGCGTCGTCCGCGTCGCGCCCCGCGTGGCGATCGTCCTGGTGGCCGCCCCTCGGCAGGCCGGGGTCGTGGTCCGCGCAGGCCGGATAGCAAGCCGGCGGCTGGTGGCGCAGAGGCTGCCGCCCCCGCTAAAGAAGGAGAATAAGCATGCTGCAACCAGCACGCAGGAAATACCGCAAAGAGCATAAAGGCCGCAACACTGGTCTGGCGACGCGGGGCACCAACGTTTCGTTTGGCGAGTTCGGCTTGAAGGCGACCGGCCGCGGCCGTTTGACCGCGCGTCAGATCGAAGCTGCGCGTCGTGCGATCAACCGTCACATCAAACGTGGCGGCCGCATCTGGATCCGCATCTTCCCGGACAAGCCGATTTCTCAGAAACCGGCTGAAGTCCGGATGGGTAACGGTAAGGGCAACCCCGAGTTCTGGGTAGCCGAGATCC
>CAZPYF010000304.1:0-2427 GCA_964590015.1 uncultured Burkholderiaceae bacterium | reverse complement strand
GGGGCCTGGGTAATGAAAAAAGCCATTACTTGCGGCCTTGAGCGGATTTCTGATGGCCCCGTAGTGACAATAAGCATTGCCAACTGTTCGCATATTGGCGCGCTGGTTACCTATTTCAACGAAATCGTATCTAGAAAGCTGTTGGGGCTCATGGCAGTTACGAACCCAGCTATCCGATCGGTAGCCCCTTTCGGTGGCACAGAGCCCATCCTGACCACCAATCCTATTGGATTCTGCATTCCCACTCACGGCAGCCCCATACTTGTCGACCTCTCAACTTCCGCCACGAGCAATGCAGAGGTGAATGCTTACGCTAAGGAAGGGAACCGCCTACCTGATAAATGGTTGATCGATGCAGAGGGCCTGCCGACAGACGATCCTCGCGTAATCACAGCGACACCGCCGGGCTCGATTATGCCTGTGGGCGGTGAGCGGCTCGGATATAAAGGCTTTGGAATGGGCATTTTCGTGGAGGCCTTCGCGCTTGCCTTGTCGGGATACGGGCGGAATAACCTGACAGGGCCGGGCGGTCAGGGTGTATTTTTGCAACTTATTGATCCCAACGGCTTCGGTGGGCTAGACGCTTTTCTCGATGAAACGACCTACCTTGCAGAAACTTGCCGAAACAGCAAACCGGCTAAAGGCGTAGAAGCCGTTCGCTTGCCTGGTGATCGCGCGCTTCAAAGCAAGCAAGATCAACTCGAGAAAGGGATCCAATACCCGGAGAAGCTGGTTGGCGAGCTGGATGATTGGTGCCGCTCCTTCCATATGCCACTGTTATCGGAACACGCTTTAGGCGATAGTAGCGTTATATCCAGCTAGTGGATTGGGTCGACCAGATAATGACCCACAAGGGACTCATAGCTACTCACGACAATGCGATCGAGCACCGCCTCATCTTCAGTTCCCCTTACTCCACCGTCACGCTCTTCGCCAGATTTCGGGGTTTATCGACATCCGTGCCCCGGGCGCAGGCTGCGTGATACGCCAGCAACTGCAGCGGAATCGTATGCAGAATCGGCGACAGCTTCCCGTAGTTTTCCGGCATGCGGATCACATGCATGCCGTCGCTACCTCCGATCCGGGTATCGCTGTCGGCGAATATATACAGTTCTCCGCCACGCGCGCGGACTTCCTGCATGTTCGATTTGAGTTTCTCCAGCAGTTCGTCGTTGGGGGCGATGGTGACGACCGGCATGGCTTCGGTCACCAGGGCCAAGGGGCCATGCTTGAGTTCGCCGGCCGGGTAGGCCTCGGCATGGATATAGCTGATTTCCTTCAGCTTTAGCGCGCCCTCCAGCGCAATGGGGTAATGCATACCGCGCCCCAGGAAGAGCGCATGTTCCTTGCTGGCGAAGCGTTCTGCCCACGCGATAATCTGCGGCTCGAGCGCTAGCACGGCGCCGATGGCAACAGGCAGGTGCCGCAGATCCTTCAGCAACTTCTCTTCCATTGCGTCGGTGCTGCGGCCCTTAACCTGAGCCAATGCCAGAGTAAGCAGACACAGCGCGGTGAGCTGGGTGGTAAAGGCCTTGGTTGATGCCACACCGATTTCTATACCAGCCCGGGTGATGTAGTGCAGCTTGCATTCGCGCACCATGGCGCTGGTGGCGACGTTGCAGATGGTAAGGGTATGTTCCATGCCCATGCTGCGGGCATGTTTAAGCGCAGCCAGCGTATCGGCCGTTTCGCCCGATTGTGAAATCGTGACAACCAGAGTGCGCGCATCAGGCACGCTCTCACGATAGCGGTACTCGCTGGCAATTTCGACGTTAACGGGCAGCTTGGCGACGGCTTCAATCCAATATCGTGCAGTGAGGCCGGCATAATAGCTGGTACCACAAGCCAGAATCAGAACCCGGTCGATTTCTTTAAAGATTTTGTAGGCGTCGTCGCCGAACAGTTCCGGGGTGATCGTCTCGATATCTTGCAGGGTATCAGCGACTGCCCGCGGCTGTTCGAAGATCTCTTTCTGCATATAGTGGCGATATGGCCCCAATTCGGCCGCCGCCGTATGCAGATGAACCGTATGCACTTCGCGCTCCACCGGCCGCCCTTCGCTGTCGACCACCCATACGCGTGCGCGCTGCAAGTCAACCACGTCGCCGTCTTCCAGGTAGATGATCTGGTCGGTCGTACCGGCCACTGCCAGCGCATCCGACGCGAGGAAATTTTCCCCGTCGCCAAGGCCGACAATCAGGGGTGAACCCTGGCGGGCGCCCACCACGCGATGCGGTTCATCGCGGCAGAAAACGGCAATGGCGTAAGCACCTTCCAGGCGACGCACGGCTTGCTGCAGCGCTTCGAACAAATCACCGTTGTATAAATGGTCGACCAGATGCGCGATGACTTCGGTGTCGGTTTGGCTCTCGAAGACATAACCGACATTCGTCAGTTCGGCGCGCAATTCATCGTGATTCTCAATAA
>CAZPYF010000303.1:0-2428 GCA_964590015.1 uncultured Burkholderiaceae bacterium | reverse complement strand
TGGGCAAGAGCACCTATGCGCGCTGCGGCATCATCGTCAACGTCACGCCTCTTGAACCCGAATGGGAAGGGCATGTGACGCTTGAGTTTTCGAACACCACGCCTTTGCCGGCCAAGATCTATGCCGGTGAGGGCTGTGCCCAGATGCTGTTCTTCGAAAGCGATGAGGTCTGCGAGACCTCGTATCGCGATCGGCAAGGCAAGTATCAGGGCCAGCGCGGCGTTACCCTGCCGCGCACATAGGGGCCTGACGGCCCCGGGAGTCATAGGCATGAAGTTTCGCTTTCCCATCGTCATCATCGATGAAGACTACCGCTCCGAGAATGCCTCGGGCTTCGGTATCCGCGCGCTGGCCGCTGCCATCGAGGCCGAAGGCGTAGAGGTTCTGGGGGTCACCAGTTACGGCGACCTGAGTTCCTTCGCCCAACAGCAGAGTCGAGCCAGTGCCTTCATTCTGTCGATCGACGACGAAGAATTCGACGTCGATTCACCGGAAGACGTGGCCAAGGCCATCAAGAATCTGCGCGTGTTCATCGGCGAACTGCGCTTTCGCAATGCCGAGATCCCCATCTACTTGTATGGCGAAACGCGCACCTCGCAGCATATTCCGAACGACATTCTGCGCGAGCTGCATGGCTTCATTCACATGTTTGAAGACACGCCGGAATTCGTGGCCCGGCATATTATTCGCGAGGCCCGCGCCTACCTCGACAGCCTGGCGCCGCCGTTCTTTCGCGAGCTGCTCAAGTACGCGGCCGATGGGTCGTATTCATGGCACTGCCCCGGCCACTCGGGCGGTGTGGCGTTTCTGAAGAGCCCGGTGGGTCAGATGTTTCACCAGTTCTTTGGTGAAAACATGCTGCGCGCCGACGTGTGCAATGCGGTCGACGAGCTGGGTCAGCTGCTTGACCACACGGGGCCGATTGCCGAGTCCGAACTGAATGCGGCGCGCATTTTTCACGCCGACCACTGCTTCTTCGTGACGAACGGCACCTCTACGTCGAACAAGATCGTATGGCATGCCAACGTGGCGAACGACGATGTGGTCGTGGTGGATCGCAACTGCCATAAATCGATTCTGCACGCTATCACCATGACAGGTGCGGTGCCGGTGTTTCTGCGGCCCACGCGCAATCACCTGGGCATCATCGGGCCCATTCCTCTAGAGGAATTCGAGCCGGAAAACATTCAGCGCAAGATCGATGCGAACCCCTTTGCGCGCAAGTCGAAGAGCCAGCGCCCGCGCATTCTTACGCTCACGCAAAGCACATACGATGGTGTGATCTACAACGTAGAAACCATCAAAGAAACGCTCGGCACGTATATCGATACCTTGCACTTCGACGAAGCCTGGTTGCCGCATGCGGCCTTCCACGAGTTCTACAAAGACATGCACGCCATCGGCGAGGGCCGGCCGCGTAGCAAGGAAGCCATGGTCTTTGCCACGCACTCCACGCACAAACTGCTGGCAGGCCTGTCGCAGGCCTCGCAGATCACCGTGCAGGATTCCGAGTCGCGCAAGCTTGATCGCAACGTCTTCAACGAAGCGTATCTCATGCACACGTCGACCTCGCCTCAGTACGCCATCATTGCATCATGTGATGTCGCGGCCGCCATGATGGAGCCGCCCGGCGGTACCGCTCTGGTTGAGGAAAGCATTGCGGAAGCCATGGATTTCCGCCGTGCCATGCGCAAGGTGGAATCTGAATACGGCCGCAACGACTGGTGGTTCAAGGTCTGGGGCCCGAACCGCTTGCCGTCTGAAGGCATCGGCCATCGCGAAGACTGGCTGCTCGAGTCGGGCGATGACTGGCACGGCTTCGGTGATCTGGCCGACGGCTTCAACATGCTCGACCCCATCAAGGCCACGGTGGTCACTCCCGGGCTTGATATTTCCGGCACCTTTGCTGAAACCGGTATTCCGGCCGCGCTGGTCTCGAAGTTCCTGGCCGAACATGGCGTGGTCATCGAGAAAACAGGGCTGTATTCGTTCTTTATCTTGTTCACCATCGGCATTACCAAGGGCCGTTGGAATACGCTGCTGACCGCATTGCAGCAGTTCAAGGACGATTACGACCGTAACCAGCCCATGTGGCGCATCTTGCCCGACTTCTGCAAGCAGTTTCCGAAGTATGAGCGCATGGGGCTGCGCGACCTCTGTCAGGAAATTCACCAGGCCTATAAGAAGTACGACCTGGCTCGC
Source organism: uncultured Burkholderiaceae bacterium (assembly GCA_964590015.1). GTDB lineage: Bacteria > Pseudomonadota > Gammaproteobacteria > Burkholderiales > Burkholderiaceae_B > Yanghanlia. The sequence continues at coordinate 226 of CAZPYF010000303.1, read as the reverse complement.
CTGACCACCGAGGTGTACCTGAGCGACATGATTCCAGCCATGAAGCCGTCCGACGCCTACGCGAAGATGGCGCACCGCGATTCCGAACGTGTTTCGATCGATGAACTGGAAGGCCGGGTCACGGGTGTTCTGCTTACGCCGTACCCGCCGGGTATTCCGCTGCTGATTCCTGGCGAGCGCTTCAATCAGCGCATCGTGCACTACCTGCAGTTCGCACGCGAATTCA
>CAZPYF010000302.1:0-2431 GCA_964590015.1 uncultured Burkholderiaceae bacterium | reverse complement strand
GCATCCTGACCATGCCGCTGCTCGAAGGCACCGACGGCGTCGACAAGATGTCGAAGTCCAAGGGCAATTACATCGGCATCAGCGAGTCGCCCGACTCCATCTTCGGCAAGCTCATGTCGATCTCCGACACGCTCATGTGGCGCTATTACGAGCTCTTGTCGTTCCGTTCCATGGAAGACGTTGCCGCGCTGCAAAAGCAGGTGAGCGAAGGGATGAACCCGCGCGAAGCCAAGGTAGCGCTGGCGCAGGAAATTGTGGCGCGCTTTCATTCGGCCAAGGCGGCCGACGACGCACTGGCGGCGTTCGAAGCCCGTTTCCGCGATGGTGCCATTCCGGAAGATATGCCCGAGGTCAATGTGGGCGCCGGGCCCATGGGTATACTGAAGATACTGCGCGCTGCGGGCCTCGCGAGCTCCGGCGCAGAGGCACAACGCAACGTCGAACAGGGTGGAGTACGGGTCGATGGTCAGCGCATCGAAGACAAATCCCTTCAGCTCGACGCAGGCACCTACGTGGTGCAGGTCGGTAAACGCAAGTTCGCCCGCATCACGCTAACCGCATGATTTGAGGAGTTCACGATGAAGCTTGTCAGTGAGTCGTTTGCAGATAACGGGAATATCCCCGAACGCAATGCCTTCGCAAAGCCCGACGGCGTGAATCACGTGGCGCTCGCGGGCAATGCGAACCCGCATCTGGCATGGTCTGATCTGCCCGAAGGCGCAAAATCGTTTGCCATCATTTGCCACGACCCCGATGTGCCCAGCAAGCCCGACGACGTCAATCAGGAAGGCCGCGAGATTCCTGACTCCTTGCCCCGGGTGAGTTTCTACCACTGGGTGCTCATCGATATTCCGGCGCACGTTACCGAGGTAGCCGAAGGGGCGTATTCCGACGGCATCACGCCGCGCGGCAAGGCCGGCCCTCTGGCGCTTGATGGCACACGCCAGGGTCTGAACGACTACACCGGCTGGTTCGCAAATGATCGCGACATGAGCGGTGACTACTTTGGCTACGACGGCCCGTGCCCGCCGTGGAATGATTCGATTCTGCATCGGTACGTCTTTACCGTTTACGCACTCGATATTCCCGAGCTGCCGGTTGACGGGCGCTTTACCGGTGACGATGTCATCGAAGCCATGCAGGGTCACATTCTGGCTCAGGCCGAAATCACGGGCATCTATACGCTGAACCCGAGGCTAATCGACTAGGGGCGGCGCGACAGGGGGTTCAGGCTAAAATGGCTGATTATCTTTCTAGTGTTCAAGGATCGCCCCCATGTTTGACCGCTCCCGTACCCTCGACCAGGTCGATGCCGAACTCTGGGACGCCGTTCAAAAAGAGAACGTGCGCCAGGAACAGCACATCGAGCTGATTGCCTCCGAAAACTACACCAGCCCCGCTGTTATGCAGGCGCAGGGCACGCAGCTTACCAACAAGTATGCGGAAGGCTATCCGGGCAAGCGTTATTACGGCGGGTGCGAATATGTCGACATCGTCGAGCAGCTGGCCATTGATCGCCTGAAGCAAATCTTTGGTGCCGAAGCCGCCAACGTGCAGCCGAACTCCGGTTCGCAAGCCAACCAGGGCGTGTACATGGCCGTGCTTAATCCCGGCGACACGGTGCTGGGCATGAACCTCGCCGAGGGCGGCCACCTTACACACGGTTCACCGGTGAACGCCTCGGGCAAGCTCTACAACTTCATTTCCTATGGTCTGAACGAGAAGGAAGAGCTTGACTACGACCAGCTGGAACAGCTGGCGCGCGAGCACAAGCCCAAGCTCATTGTCGGCGGCGCCTCGGCCTATTCGCTGCGCATCGACTTCGAACGCATGGCTCGTATCGCTCGCGATAACGGGGCGTTGTTCATGGTCGATATCGCCCACTATGCAGGCTTGGTCGCCGGCGGCGTCTACCCCAACCCCGTGCCGCATGCCGATTTTGTCACCTCCACCACGCACAAATCGCTGCGCGGCCCACGGGGCGGCGTCATCATGATGAAGGCCGAGCACGCGAAGATCATCAATTCCGCCATCTTCCCCGGTATTCAGGGCGGCCCGCTCATGCACGTCATTGCAGCGAAGGCGGTGTCGTTCAAGGAAGCGCTGTCGCCGGAATTCAAAGAATACGCGCAGCAGGTATTGACGAACGCGCAGGTGCTGGCCGATACCCTTGTGAAGCGCGGGCTGCGCATCGTTTCGGGCCGTACCGAAAGCCACGTCATGCTGGTCGACCTGCGTGCCAAGGGCATCACCGGCAAAGACGCCGAGATCGCGCTGGGCAAAGCTCATATCACGGTCAACAAGAACGCCATTCCCAACGATCCGGAAAAGCCTTTTGTTACCAGTGGAGTGCGCCTTGGATCTCCGGCCATGACTACGCGCGGCTTCAAGGAAGCAGAAGTCGAGCTTACGGCGAATCTCATTGCCGATG
>CAZPYF010000301.1:0-2444 GCA_964590015.1 uncultured Burkholderiaceae bacterium | reverse complement strand
GGAAAGCGGCACCGAGAACATGATGATCAGCGGGCTGCGCCAGCTCTCGAACTGCGCCGCCAGCACGAGGTAAATGAAGGCGAGCGCCATCATGAACACCAGGTAAATATTGCCGGATGCATCACGGAACTCGCGTGACTGGCCGTCGAGGTCAGTCTGCACGGTGGGCGGCAACAGGTCGCGCGCTACCTGGTTCATGTGCTCCAGCACTTCGCCCATGGCATAGCCCGGCGCAATAGCGGCTTCGAGCTTAACGGCGCGCAGTCGGTTGAAGTGGTTGAGCGACTGCGGCGCCACCGATTCCTCGACCTCAACGAAGTTAGCCAGCTGCACCATGCTGCCGTCGCGCGTGCGTACGTAGATATCCTTGATGTCGGACGGCGTGGAGCGATCCTGGCGCTTGACCTGCACGATGACATCGTACTGTTCGCCGCTATCGCGGAATCGGGTCACGTTACGGCCGCCCAGCATGGTTTCCAACGTGCGGCCCACTTCCCCGACATCTACGCCCACATCGGCCAGTTTGTCGCGATTCACCTTCACTTTGAGCTCGGGTGTATTCAGTCTGAGGTCGGTATCGAGGTTCTGCAAGCCGGGATAGTCGGCAAGGCGGGTCATGAGCTGGTCGACCATCGCGGCCATCTCTGGGTAGGTGGCCTGGCTCATCACCACAAAGCTGATGGGTTTGGAGGTGGCGCGCTGGCCAAACGACGGCGGGTTACTGGGGAAGGCGCGTACACCCGGCACGGCCGAGAACTTCGGCTGCAGTGAGGCCGCAATATCTTGCTGGCTACGCTCGCGTTCTTCCCACGGCTTGAGACGCAAGATCGCAAAAGCATCCGTCACCGTTGGGAAACCAATGACCGACTGCACGCCGGCCATCTCCGGAATATCGTCGTACAGCGCTTCGATCTGTAGCACGCTACGCTGCGTAGCCTCGAGTGTGGCGCCTTCAGGCGCCGTAAGCACGCCGAACACGACGCCACGATCTTCCAGAGGTGCCAACTCACTCTTGACCACCGTGAACAGCACACCACTACAGGCCGCCACAGCCAGGCCAATGAGCACCACAATGATGCGATGGCGCAACGCCATGCCCAGCGCGCGGCGGTACCCTCGCGTCAACCCCTCAAGCAGGTTCTCAATAAAAATGTAAGCCTTGCCATGGCCCGTCTGGTGCTTGAGCAACAACGAGCACATCATGGGGGTGAGGGTCAGCGCCACAAAGCCCGAGACCAGCACGGCGCCCGCCAGCGCCAGCGCAAACTCAATAAAGAGCCGGCCAGTACGGCCGGTGGCAAAGGCCAGCGGCGCGTACACCGTGACCAGCGTAAGGGTCATGGCCACCACCGCAAACGCAATCTCTTTTGAGCCCAGAAGCGCTGCTTCCAGCCGGCCCTTGCCTTCCTCCATATGCCGGTACACGTTCTCGAGCACGACAATCGCGTCATCGACCACCAAACCGATGGCCAGCACCATGGCCAGCAGCGTTAGCGTATTGATGGAGAAACCAAAGAGATACATCAGCCCCATGGCACCGATCAGCGAAACCGGAATCGTGACGATGGGAATGAGGCTGGCCCGCACGCTGCGCAGGAAAAAGAAGATGACCAGCACTACCAGAAAAATGGCTTCCAGTACGGTGACATACACCGAATCGATGGAGCGCTGAATGAACACGGAACTGTCGTAAGCCACCTGTAACGACATGCCCGAGGGCAGGTTTTCATTGATCAGCGCAATTTCCTTGCGCACCTCGCGAGAGAGATCAAGCGGGTTAGCGGTGGACTGCTTCGTAATGCCGATGGTCAGGCTAGGCTGCCCGTTAAAGCGCGCCGACACCCGCTCATCGGCGGGGCCCACTCGCACTTCGGCGACTTCACGCAAACGCAACGGATAACCGTTGATATTGGCCACTACGATGTTCTCGAACTGCTCCACCGTCTGTAGGTCGGTGGTCGACACAACAGAGAACTCGCGATCAAGCGATTCAATGCGCCCAGCCGGTATCAGAACGTTCTGCTGGCGAAGTGCGTTTTCCACGTCCTGCACAATCAGCCCGTAACCGGCCAGTTTGTGGCGGTCGACGTAGATGCGCATGGCCGGCAGGCGTTCACCGAATACCCGCACTTCGGCTGCGCCGGGCAGAACCGACAGGCGGGTCTTGATGTATCGGTTGATATAGTCGGACGCCTCCATCTGCGAGAGGTTGCCCGTGATCACGCCCACATACACAATCGGCGTGGAATCCGCTTCGACCTTACTGATGACCGGCTCTTCAACTTCGTCGGGCAGGAAGCGGCGCGCCCGCGAGACCTTGTCGCGCACTTCGGCGGCCGCGGCATCGGGGTCGCGCGAGATATTGAATTTGACGTTGATGTAGCTGATCTCGCTGCGGCTGCGCGACGTCATGACGTCGACGCCTTCGATACCCGACAGCTGGT
>CAZPYF010000300.1:0-2449 GCA_964590015.1 uncultured Burkholderiaceae bacterium | reverse complement strand
CTGCGACGCCCATAGTGTGCACAACCGGATCTGCGAAGAATGCGTCGTCAGAAGCCACCATAAGATCAGCCATATTGGCCACCATGAACCCGCCCGCGATGCAGGCGCCCTGGACTTGTGCAATCGTGGGCTTCGTGCAGTTCAAGATATTCATGCAGTAGCCGAAGTAGTACTGGTCTTCGTACTTCCAACGGTCTTCCACGCCATAGCCAGCGCGCAAGGCCTTACCTTCCTTCAAATCATGGCCGGCCGAGAAATGGTCGCCTTTGGCAGCAAGCACGATCACGCGCACCTCATCATCACGCTCGGCTTCTTGCAGGGCGGTGTTGAGCTCTTCGAGTAACTGGGTGTTCTCGGCGTTGCGCATCTCGGGACGGTTATGCCAGATGCGCGCAACCGGGCCGATTTTTTCGTATAGGACGTCGTTAAATTCCATGCCATTTCCTTAGTGGGTGTGCGTCGATCTTGTCGCTTATTAGATATAACAACATATATTCTAATCACCGTCAAGATAGGTGATTAGATTGGTGTAGCCAGTGTTAAGATGAGCGTTAAGATGACGGCTGGTTCACAGGTTCGCAACGTTCCCTGCGTCTACCGCGGCTGCGAACGTCGAGCATGGGTCAAGGATTGGAGATTGCGGAGTCGAGAATGAAAACAAAGAAAAATATGGCGGCCCCGGCCGATACCGGCGTGCAAGTGACGGATCAGGGCAACGTGCGCGCCTCCAAGAAGACCGCCTATCATCACGGAAATTTGCGCGCAGCCTTGTTGGAAGGCGGGCTGGTGTTACTGGAAGCCGCTGGCGCCGGAGCGCTCAGCATGCGACAGCTGGCGAAGCACATTGAAGTATCGCAGGCGGCGCCGTACCACCATTTTCCCGACAAGAACGCGTTGCTTGCCGCCCTGGCGGCCGAGGGCTTCCGCAGAGCGGGGCAATCGCTAAGAAAAGTGCCGTTGAAGCATCCCACGCTCGAGCGAAGGGTGCGGGGCATCATGGGCGGCTACGTGCGGTTCGCCCTTGACTCACCAGAGCTGTTCCGGCTCATGTACGGACCAGTGATACAAGACAAAAGCGCTTATCCGGAGCTGGTTGAAGCGGCGTCAGAAGCCTTCAGTGCGCTGGCGGAGCGAGTTCAGGAAATGATCGACGACTTCGCCATATCGCACATCAACGTTCATATGGCCACCGTTTCACTGCTCAGCCTGAACCACGGCTTGGCGCACCTTATTGTGGATGATCGAGGTTCGCCGTTGCTGGCCAGTACGGTAGAAAATGACCGCAGCGTGGTGGAGCATGCGGCCAGAATGTTTGTATCAGGTTTCCAACCGCTGTCCGCGAAGGAGTAAGCCGCGCTTACTCCAGCTGCAAACCCGCGTCGTCTACGAAACCTTCAATGGCGCGGGTCAGGTTCACCACCTCGCGATAGATCTCGGCGCCGCTTAACGTATAGGGCTCCGCCCCCAGTGCTTCCAGCTGGCGCAGCACCTCGGGGTCTTTCAAGATCTCCTGAATGGCGGCCTGCATGATCCGCCCTTCGCGAGACGGCGTTTCGGCCGGCACGAAAAACCCGTACCAGACAAGTTGGTTAAGCTCTTTGTAGCCGACCTCTTCGAAGGTGGGGGCATCGCGCAATCGCTCTTCCGACGAGGTGGCCAGCACTTTCAGCCGGCCCGCGCTGATGTCGTCTACAGCGCTGGGCAGCTCGGTGACTACCATGTGGACATCGCCCCGGATGGCAGCTTGAGCCGCGTCGTGCCCGCCCCGATAGGCCACCGGCACCACGTCAACACTGGCGCGCCGTGTCATGTACTGCCCCACAAAATCGCTATAGCTGCACAAACCCGATGACGAGTACATCTGGATGCCCGGCTGCGCGGTAAACCTGTCTAGCAGGTCGCCGAACTGACCAACGGGCGAATCGGCGCCTACCGCTATCACCACAGGGGCTCGCGCCAGCATCGCAACCGGCCTTAATGCGGAAGATGGCACATAGCCGAGCCGTTCGCCCCGGCATACCGTATTCACGCTCATATTCGACACCGACCCCATCACGAGTGTGAGGCCGTCGGTCTTGGATCGAACCGCATCTTGAGTGCCGATGATTCCGCCGGCGCCATAGTGGTTATGTACGACCACCGGCCGCTCGAGCTGCTTGCCTAGCGGCTCGGCCACCACGCGCGCGATAAGATCGGAAGCATCGCCGGCGCCGAAGGGAACAATGATGCGCACCGCGTCAGAGGCGGCCGCTGCAAAGGAACTAAAAACAAAGGCCGCACATGTGATCGCGTAGCCGAGTCGTTGTGTTGTCATCATGGCTCATGGGTAACGAGTTGACACAAACCGCTCTTCAAACCGGCATTGAATCAGAAGGACGAAGCGCCTTCCATGAGGGAAAGAGCGTAGACGAATAACTTGACACTGAACGCCTGCAAACTTAAACGTTCC
>CAZPYF010000299.1:0-2464 GCA_964590015.1 uncultured Burkholderiaceae bacterium | reverse complement strand
CCCAGCGCCTGAATCACCCGACCCACATTCAGCACACCGATACTCGGCGCCATCATGCACACCAGCGAACCGATCACGAACATGATGAGCCCGCCCAGCAATACGGGGCGCCGCCCATAGCGATCCGACACAGGCCCGATCACGAGCTGACCCAAGGCGACCGCAGCCAGATAGACCGACAGGGTCACCTGCACCGCGGCATAGTCCACACCCAGAGACGCCGCCATTCCGGGCATGGAAGGCAGATACAGATTGATGCCCAGGGGGCTGATCGCCGCCACCGTGATCAGCATCAGCAGAAAGCGCTTCGACATGCCGAACTCCCGCGCTGTACCAGTCTCTGCAGGAGAAGTACTCGTGTTCTTATGTCTATCGTCGCCCATGAAATCACCACACATGCAAGACAGCAGATTCTAGGGCACTCGCGGACATCGGGCCAATCACGATGATGGGAAGGCGACCTCAGGTCTGCCCCGGCTACGGCAAGTATCTTGGGCAGCCCATCGCATGCGCCATTGGCAAATTCACAAAACCCAGGTTTGGCCCCACGATATTCTGCAGCGCAAACAGGCTTGTGCGTGATAGAATCTTTCTGATCATTCTGAGCCTACTCATGACACATACCGCGACATCTTCCGTAACTCTGTGGTGGCGCTTCCAATAGGAAGCGGCATGTCGCTGCGGTCTCAAACCGCACCTTGTCGCCGTACCGGTAGACAAGGTCAGCGTAGATGGCTCTCCGGCACGGCGGCTCCAACCAAGGAGAATTGCCGATGCAACTCACACTCCCTCCCGAATCCCCACCATCCAGGCTTCAAGGCAGGCCCGCGGCCCCGTACGCCCGATTTGGGGTGAAGAACTTCGTCCGTACCGGTCAGAGCTTCTCCGCCACCCTACAGGGACGCCTGCGGCGCCGCAGCTTGAGTGCCCTGCTTGACCTCGCCCTGAAGGGCAAGACTTGCGCAGTGGCGTGTGGTCAAGCCACGGTTTTCAACTGATTAATTTCCAATGAAAGGGTCAGCTCAATGAAGCTCCTCATGCTCGACAACTACGATTCCTTCACCTACAACCTTGTGCAGTATTTCGGCGAGCTGGGTGCGGACGTCCATACCCACCGCAACGATCAGATCACGATCGGAGACATTGAAGCCATGCAGCCCGATCGCATCTGCATTTCTCCCGGGCCCTGCACACCGGCCGAGGCTGGCATCTCGGTGGAAGTCATCCGGCATTTCGGCGGCAAGCTGCCCATTCTGGGGGTCTGCCTGGGCCACCAGGCGATCGGCACGGCCTTCGGTGGCGATGTCGTGCGGGCCCGCGAGATCATGCATGGCAAGGTTTCCGAGATCACCCATCGGGGTACCGACATCTTTACCGACCTGCCCTCGCCTTACACAGTGACCCGCTATCACTCGCTGGCCGTGGCTCGCGATACCCTGCCCGATTGCCTGGAGATCACCGCCGAAACGGCTGACGGCGAGATCATGGGCTTGCGCCATACGTCCATGCCGATTTATGGCGTGCAGTTTCACCCTGAGTCCGTGCTGAGTGAGCACGGCCATGCCTTACTGAAAAATTTCCTGAATATTTCCGCCTGAAAGCCCCATGACAATTTCCACGACAGAAGCCCTGACGCGCTGCATCGAGCATCGCGAGATTTTCCACGACGAAATGCTGCACCTGATGCGAATGCTGATGCGCGGAGAAATTCCGCCGGCAACCGCAGCGGCCCTGCTGATGGGCCTGCGCGTCAAGAAGGAGACGATCGGCGAGATTACCGCCGCAGCCCAGGTCATGCGCGAGCTGGCGCTGCCTGTGCCGGTGGCCGACCCCAGCGACCTGCTGGATATGTGCGGGACGGGAGGGGATGGCTCCAACACCTTCAATATTTCGACCTCGGCCATGTTCGTGGCCGCCGCAGCCGGTGTGAAAGTCGCCAAGCACGGTGGGCGCAGCGCATCCTCGTCATCCGGAAGCGCCGACGTACTGGAAGCGCTAGGGATCAACATCACCATGTCGCCTGAACAGGTTGCCGAAAGCATTGAACGCATCGGCATCGGTTTCATGTTCGCCCCGGCGCACCACGTCGCCATGAAGAATATTGCGGCAGTCCGCAAGGAACTGGGCGTGCGCACCATCTTCAACATCCTTGGCCCGCTGACCAATCCCGCCAACGCTGCCAACCAGCTGATGGGCGTGTTCCACCCCGACCTGGTCGGCATACAGGTGCGCGTGCTCGAGCGCCTGGGCGCCCGCCATGTACTCATCGTGCATGGCAAGGACGGCATGGACGAAGGGTCGTTAGGCGCGGCCACGATGGTGGGGGAACTCAAGGACGGCGTGGTGAGCGAGTACGAAATCCATCCGGAGGATTTCGGCATGTCCATGGTGTCGAACCGGAGCATCAAGGTCAGCAACCGGGAAGAATCCGCTCAGCTCGTCAGGGAAGCGCTGGATAACGTAG
>CAZPYF010000298.1:0-2474 GCA_964590015.1 uncultured Burkholderiaceae bacterium | reverse complement strand
CGGTAAAGCGGATTTGCCGCAACTGCAAGATCATTAAACGTCACGGCGTGGTGCGTGTCATCTGCACCGACCCACGTCATAAGCAGCGCCAAGGCTAATGGCTAACGCGCAACAGATTTAACAAGGAACAGTCATGGCCCGTATTGCTGGCATCAATATTCCGCCGCATCAACACGCCGAAATCGGACTTACCGCTATCTTTGGTATCGGACGTACTCGTGCTCGTAAAATTTGCGAGGCAGCGGGTATCGAACTTTCCAAGAAAGTAAAAGATCTGACCGACGCCGAGCTTGAGCGCCTGCGCGAACACGTCAATGTGTTCACGGTCGAAGGTGATTTGCGTCGTGAAGTACAACTGTCGGTCAAACGTCTGATCGACCTGGGAACCTATCGGGGCATGCGCCACAAGCGTGGTCTGCCCGTGCGCGGCCAACGTACGCGCACCAACGCCCGCACCCGTAAAGGGCCGCGTCGCGCTGCTGCTTCCCTGAAGAAATAACGAGGACTAGAGATGGCGAAAGCATCCACTGCCAGCGCATCCCGCGCGCGCAAGAAGATTAAAAAGAGCGTATCGGACGGCATTGCGCACGTTCACGCTTCTTTCAACAACACGATCATCACGATCACCGACCGTCAGGGCAACACCTTGTCCTGGGCGACCTCGGGCGGAGCCGGTTTCAAGGGCTCGCGCAAATCCACGCCGTTTGCGGCGCAGGTGGCGGCCGAATCGGCCGGCCGGGTTGCACTGGAATACGGTATCAAGACGCTCGAAGTCCGCATCAAGGGCCCCGGTCCCGGCCGCGAGTCGTCCGTGCGCGCACTGAATGCCTTGGGGATCAAGATCTCCAGCATCTCAGACATCACGCCGGTGCCGCATAATGGCTGCCGTCCGCCCAAGCGTCGTCGCATCTAAGGGGAAAGCATAATGGCACGTTATATTGGTCCTAAATGCAAGCTCTCGCGTCGCGAGGGTACAGATCTGTTTTTGAAGAGCGCGCGTCGCTCGCTCGACTCCAAATGCAAGCTCGAGTCCAAGCCCGGCCAGCACGGTCGCACTTCCGGCGCGCGTACGTCCGACTTCGGTCTGCAGCTGCGCGAGAAGCAAAAACTCAAGCGCATGTATGGCGTTCTGGAAAAGCAATTCCGCAAGTATTTCTTTGAAGCTGAGCGTCGCCGTGGCAACACGGGCGAGACCCTGATTCAATTGCTGGAATCGCGTCTGGACAACGTCGTCTACCGCATGGGCTTTGGTTCTACCCGGGCCGAAGCGCGTCAGTTGGTCAACCACCGCTCGATCGAGCTCAATGGCAAAACCGCCGACATCGCATCCATCATCGTCAAACCCGGCGATGTGGTGTCGATCCGCGAGAAGTCCAGGGCTCAGTTGCGTATTCGCGAATCGCTCGACCTGGCCTCCGGTCAAGGCTTCCCCCAGTGGGTTGAAGTCGACGCGAGCAAGCTGGCGGGCACGTTCAAGCAGGTTCCCGACCGCGCCGATGTCGCCCGTGACGTCAACGAGTCGATGGTTGTCGAGCTCTACTCTCGCTAATCAACAGTCAGTATTGCCATGCAGCCCACTTTCCCGCTCAAACGGAAAGTGGGCTGTGCGGTCTACATGCCGGACCATCCAGGTTGTCTTTGCCTGGTCAGCGCCGGTTAATCCGTCAGCCTTATCGGTGTAACGAGCCGAGGGTATTGAAAAGGAAACACCTATGTCTCAAGGTTTTTTGAAGCCGCGTTCCATTGAAGTCGAACCGATCAGCAAGAATCATGCTCGGGTCGTCATGGAACCCTTCGAGCGTGGCTACGGCCATACGCTGGGCAATGCGTTGCGTCGCATTTTGTTGTCCTCCATGACCGGCTATGCGCCGACCGAAGTCCAGATGACCGGTGTCGTGCACGAGTACTCCACGCTGGCCGGCGTGCGTGAAGACGTCGTCGACATCCTGCTGAACCTGAAGGGCGTGGTGTTCAAGCTGCACAACCGTGAAGAAGTCACCCTGGTATTGCGCAAGGACGGTCCGGGCGTCGTCGTGGCCAGCGATATCGAGCTTCCGCACGATGTGGAAATCGTCAATCCGGATCACGTGATTGCCAACCTGACCGAAGCCGGCAAGCTGGAAATCCACGTCAAGGTTGAGCAAGGCCGTGGCTATGTGCCCGGCAACGTGCGCGCCTTGGCCGACGATCGCACCCACACCATTGGCCGCATCGTGCTCGACGCATCGTACAGCCCGGTGCGCCGAGTCAGCTATGCGGTGGAAAGCGCGCGTGTGGAACAGCGCACCGACCTGGACAAGCTGATTCTCGACATTGAAACCAATGGCGTCATTTCCCCCGAGGAAGCCGTGCGTCAGTCGGCCCGTATCCTGATGGACCAGATCTCGGTGTTTGCCGCCCTGGAAGGCGCCGGCGATTCGTACGAAGCGCCTTCGCGCGGTGCGCCTCAGATCGATCCCGTTCTGCTGCGCCCG
>CAZPYF010000297.1:0-2485 GCA_964590015.1 uncultured Burkholderiaceae bacterium | reverse complement strand
GTAAACACGAGGCGTGCCTTCAGCCAGGGCCGCAGCACTGCGAGCCACGTCATCATATTGGCGGTCTGCGCGTGCAACACGTCGTACTGCTTTCTACGCGACAGCAGGAAGAGGCAGACGCCCAGTGCGCCGTCGCACTCGTGCACCACAAGATCGAGCGCGGCCGCCCGGCGAGCCAGCTCGCTGCCCTTGCGAGCCAGCAGTTCCACCTCGTGGCCGGCGAGAAGAAGCTGGCGCATCGTGAGCACCGTCTGGCGTTCACCCCCACGCCAGCCGCGCTCGAGATTCATTTGCAGAATACGCATTCGCTAGATCTCAAAATCGGGCATCGGGAGTCGGGTCGAAATGCCGGACAACGTTCACCGCCAGCGCCGCGAGCGCGAAGGTGATTCCCACGCCTACGCCGAATGCGGCCCCGTGCGTGCTACTCAGGTAGAAGGCCACACCTACAAAGGCGGTGCCCACACCCTGACCGAACACCCGCGTCGTGGCTTGCATACCGCCTGCCGCACCGCTGCGATGGCGCGGGGTGCCCCCTAGCATGGCTCGATTGTTCGGAGTCTGGAAGAAACCGAATCCAATTCCGCCCAGGAACATGCACACGAGCAACCACGGCATGGAAGCATCTTGCGGAGCAGCCAGAACCCCCACGAGGCCTACGGTCATGACCAGCGCGCCCATAGCGCACAAATTGGCCACGGGGAAGCGCGAGGCCGTATAGGCAGAGACCGGCGCCATGAGCGCCCCGCCAATGGCCCATGCACCCAGATAAAGCCCTACCTGAGCGTATGAGGCGCCATAGGCGGCCTTGAAGTAGAAGGGCAACGCCACGAAGGCCGCCATCTGAGCCGCGAAGAAAAAGGCGGAAGCCGCCACGGAGTAGCCCACCGTGCGAATGCGCAAGAGATCAATGGGCACAACCGGCGCGGGCTGGCCCCACGAACGGCGCACCAATATCCACGCGAGGAACGCCGCCACGACAAGGCACGGCACCGCCATGGCCGGGTCGCGACCCAGCGACTCAAAGCCAAGAAGCGCCAGCGCGAACACCGCGGCACTCAGGCCGGACGCCACCCAATCGAAAGGGCCCGGGGTTCTACGCGGTACGTCGGGAAGGTGACGCACGCCCAGGTATGACAGCAGCCCCAAGGGAATATTCACGAGGAAGATGGCCTGCCACGAGAACCACTGCAGCAACAATGCGCCGAGTGTGGGCCCAACCACCGCCATGATGCCCACGGCAAACGCGTTGAAGCTGATGCCGGCGCCCAGGCGGCTGAGCGGATACGTGTTGCGCACAATGCCGCCGAACAGACACATGAGCATGCCCGAGCCCAGGCCTTGACCCACTCGCGAAATCACCAATTGGGTCATCGATTCCGACAGTGCAGCCGAGAGGGACGCCACCAGGAACACCCCCATGCCCAGCCCGTACATGAGCCGGAAGCCGACGCGCTCGGCCACTGCCGACAGGGGCAGCATGCACGCCACCACCGTAAGGCTGTAGGCCAGAACCACCCAGACGGTCTGGCTGGCCGGGATGCCAAGCGAAGCCGATATGGCCGGTAGGGCGACGTTGGACATGGTGCCGTCGAACACCGTGACGGTAATGCCCAACAGCATCACGAAAACCGACCAATAGCGCCGAGGAATGGGCAAGCCGTCGGGCGTCGAGCCGGAATCCGGCTTGCGACGTTCGCCCGCACCTGCCGATTTGGTTTTGCGGGCGGCTGCCTGCCCCGAGGGCGCCGGACTGTTCTTGTTGGTCAACCGTTCTTCCTCTACTTCTTCTTTTCGGGGCGCCGCCAGGTTTCGTTCGTGGTTTGTGCCACCCTGGAAAGGGTGAGCCGGCCCGCCGGCGCGTCGCGCGTGAGCGTGGTGCCCGCGGCGAGCGTGGCCCCTTTCCCCACTGTGACGGGCGCTACAAGCTGGGTATCGGAACCGATGAAGGCGTCGTCTTCAATTACGGTGCGATGTTTGTTCACGCCATCGTAGTTACACGTAATGGTGCCGGCGCCCACATTCACCCGAGCGCCGATGGTTGCGTCGCCGATATAAGACAGATGATTCGCTTTGGAGCCCGGCCCCAGCGTGCTCTTCTTGATTTCCACAAAGTTGCCAACGTGCGCTTCCGGGCCGATGTCGGCCCCGGGCCGCAGGCGGGCATACGGCCCGAGCCGGGCGTCGGCCGCGACGGTGGCTTCATCGATATGGGTATACGCGTCGATCTTCGTGCCACTGCCTATCGCCGCATTCTTCAGAACGCAGTGCGGGCCCACCCGCACGCCGTCGGCCAGCTCGACACGGCCTTCAAAAACACAGCCAACGTCGATAAAGACGTCGCGCCCGCAGACGAGCTCGCCCCTGAGATCGAAACGGGCCGGGTCGGCCAGGGTGACGCCGGCCTCGAGCAGCCGCCGCGCTTGTTCCTGCTGCCACGCGCGCTCAAGCTGAGCTTGCTGCACGCGACTATTCACGCCCATGG
>CAZPYF010000296.1:0-2497 GCA_964590015.1 uncultured Burkholderiaceae bacterium | reverse complement strand
CCCAGATACGCCGCCCGAACTTTCGGGTCGTCGAGCAAGGTCTGCGACGGCCCTTCCAAGATCATGCGGCCCGACTCCATGACATAACCGCGGTTGCTGGCTTCCAGCGCGAGCCGTGCATTCTGTTCAATAAGCAGAATCGTGACGCCCTCTTCCGCAATCGTGTTGATCACTTCGAAGATCTTGTCGACCATGATGGGTGCCAGACCCATGGAGGGCTCGTCGAGCAACAGCAAGCGCGGGCGAGAGATCATGGCTCGACCCATGGCCAGCATTTGCTGCTCGCCACCCGACAGCGTGCCCGCCGACTGCCTGAGCCGCTCGCGTAAGCGAGGGAAGATCTCGAGCACATGCTCGGTGTCTTGCTGAACCTGTTCGGCGTCACGCCGGGTATACGCACCCATGGACAGGTTCTCTTCGATAGTGAGCTGGCCAAAAATACCCCGCCCTTCCGGCACCATGACGAGGCCTTCCCGAACCAGCATGTACGACGGCACGCCGGCGATCGAGCGGCCGTCGTAGAGAATATCGCCGGCCGCGCGCGAGACGAGACCGCATATGGCGCGCAAGGTGGTGCTCTTTCCCGCACCATTGGCACCAATCAGGCTGACCAACTCGCCAGGATTGACGGTAAGGTTCAGGCCACGCACGGCGCGGATGCCGCCGTACGCCACATCGAGATCGCGCAGTTCCAGCAAAGGCGTATTCGTACTCATGTAAGGCTGCCCCCTTTATCGGAACCGTCTGCGCGTTCCTCGGCGCGTAGCGTGGCCACATCGGTGGCAGGCGCCGCAGTGGCCCCGGCCTGACCGGCCGCACCCTTACCCAGATACGCCTCGATAACGCGCGGGTCGCGTTGCACGTCGGCGGGCTTACCTTCGGCCAGCACGCGCCCGTATTCGAGAACCAGCACGCGATTGCACAGGCCCATGACCAATTTCATGTCATGCTCGATGAGCAACACCGTGACCCCGTCGTCACGAATCTTCTCGATAAGCTGACGTAACACCACGGTTTCGGAAGGATTCATGCCGGCCGCCGGTTCATCGAGCGCAAGAAGCTTAGGCTCGGTGGCCAGCGCCCGGGCGATCTCAAGACGCCGTTGATCGCCATACGACAACGAACTTGCAATGTCGTTGGCCCGTTCGGCGATGCCGACGTACTCAAGAAGCTCGTAGGCGTGTTGCTCAATAGCGTGCTCTTCTTCGAGCGTGGCACGATTGCGTAGTACCGCACCCAACACCCCCGCTCGGGTTCGAACGTGGCGGCCGATCATCACATTCTCGATGGCACTCAAACTCGAAAAGAGCCGGATGTTCTGAAAGGTGCGCGCCAGGCCCACTTGAGCGATTTCATGCGGCTTCAGGCGGGTAAGCTGATGGCCCATGAAGTTGGCCGTGCCCATTTCGGGTTCGTACAGGCTGGTTAACACATTGAATAGTGTCGTCTTGCCCGCGCCGTTCGGCCCGATGAGGCCATAGATGTCGCCCTTGCAGATGCCGAAACTCACGTCTGACAGCGCTTGCAAGCCGCCAAAGCGTTTGCTGATCTTGTTTACCACGAGCAGTAGTTCGGGCATCGCGCCCTGATCGCGACGTACGGCAGATGCGCTCATGCCGCCTCCTTCTTCGCATGCAGCTCACGCCGGCGAAGCGCCGAAGGGTATAACCCTTCAGGCCGGAAAATCATGACCAACACCAGTGCGAAGCCAAACATCAGCATGCGTATCCCTTCCGGGTCGAGTATCACTTCACCGAACAACGTTTGCTGCAGGGGTACAACAATGGCCCGCAGCAGTTCGGGGAAGACCGACAAGAGCAAGGCGCCCAATATGACGCCGGGGATATTTCCCATGCCGCCCAGCACGACCATGCACAACACCATGATGGATTCAGTGAGGCTGAAGCTTTCGGGGCTCACGAACCCCTGCATCGAAGCGAACATGCATCCGGCAATACCGCCGAACGACGCGCCCATGGAGAACGCCAACAGTTTGATGTTACGCGTGTTGATGCCCATGGCTTTAGCCGCCGTTTCGTCTTCACGCACCGCTTCCCAGGCGCGGCCAATACGCGAATGCTGCAGCCGGGCGCAGACGACCACGATGACGATGGTCAGGAACAAGAGCAGGTAGTAATACTTTTCGGGCCCGGTAATGCGAAACCCGAACAGTTCCTGGCTGCGCCCGAGCGCAAATTCGCCCACTTTAAACGTGTCAATGCGGTTGATGCCTTGGGGCCCGTTGGTGATATTGACGGGGGCATCGAGGTTGTTCAGGAAGATGCGAACGATCTCGCCGAAGCCCAGCGTGACAATAGCCAGGTAATCGCCTCGTAATTTGAGGGTGGGCGCACCGAGCAACGCGCCTGCCACGGCCGCGAGCACGAAGCCCACGGGCAGAATCACCCAGAACGGCAGATGCAACCCAAAGTGCGGCGAAGCCAGCATGGCCCATACATAGGCACCCACGGCATAGAAGGCGATATAGCCCAGGTCG
>CAZPYF010000295.1:0-2510 GCA_964590015.1 uncultured Burkholderiaceae bacterium | reverse complement strand
GTTCGATCCGGATCTGTGGGTGGTCGAGCTGGAAGTGAGCGACGAGGCCTTCGCAGGGGCGCTGGAAGACGACGAAGACGAATCACAGGAAGACGCTGCGGCGGACGACGCCGAAACGCGCGCGCTAGACAAGCTTCTGGATGAATCGATGCCGCCGTCGCGGCGGCTGCACTGACGCCGGGCGGCAAGGCCCCGAACAGTTCGATCCCGGCTAGAGCCGGGCGCGGTCGCGCATGTACAGCGCGGCACCCACGGGCCACATACCGTACACCAAGAGCCGGGGCGCCATGCCCCTTAGCGTGCGACCACGAGGCGGCAGCAGGCTGGCCGCCCTTAAGTGCAGGTAAAAGCGGGTATAACGCGCCGCCGCCATAAGAAAGGCGCGCGGCTGATACCGGAACCATGGCAGGCATTCCACCACGGTGTCCTGCGCCAGCAGCCACAGCCCCAGGGCGTGCTGCTGGCTTTCGCGGCCCTGGCGGGAGAGCGAGTCGCTGCTGTCGTGGTAAATGCGAAACACCTGATTCACGAAGCGGGTCATGTAGCCGGCACGTGCAATGGCCCGCCATACCAGGCTTTCAGGTACGAAGCCCGCGATTTCTTCCGGGAATGGAAAATTGCGTAGCACTTCGGTGCGCATACAGCCGAACTTCTCGCCGCCGACATGATATTTGAAGGTCATGTCGAGCGCCGTGGCGTCGACCACATCTTCCGGATAACGATCGCCGACGATACTGCCGTCGGGCCGCGCACAGAGGCCCGTTATCGCCACGTAACGACTACGCTCGTATTCGGGAATGTCGTACCAGACGTTCTTCATCGCCTCGAGCGCATCGGCACTGAGCGAGTCATCGCTGTCGATGGCGACAATCAGCTCACCGGCCGCTTTGCGCACGCCACGATTGAAGGCGGTTTTCTTGTGCTGGTTTTTTTGCCAGACATAATGAATGGGGAAGTCGGCTTCACGCTGCCATTCCAGCACAATGGCCCGCGTACTGTCGGTGGAGCCGTCGTCGACCAGAATCCACTCGAAATCTCGCCAGGTTTGATGTAGCAACGACTCATAGACGCGACCCAACGTATGGGCGCGATTGAAGGTAGGCGTCACGACGGTAAACAGAGGGCGACGATGCGGCGACATGGCAGAACGAGGATTTGTGCAATAGAGTGTGGCGAACGCCGCAATGATAGGGCAAAAAAAAACCGCAGAGGCGATTCTGCGGTTTTAATTGCCTTACTTACAAATGGCCACAGGGGCCCAAGTATTAGGCGCGCTTGACTTTCTCAAGCATCTTGAACGTGCCCTTGGGGGCACCCACGAAAAGGCGCTTAAAAGCCTTGCCGAGGCAACGGCGCTCAAGAGTGTTGCGACGCGTGCGTTTGATTTCTGCCATGTTTACCCCGATATACGAATGATGCACCTACACGATCGAGGTGCGCAAAGACGGTTAATCAAGCATTCTAACGCAAAACCCACTATTCCTCCAAAAATTGCAGCTGCCGGAAGGCGGCATGCGGCGTGCAGCAGCGCGTCGGAAACGCCATTATCATTGACGCCATGAGCACCCAAATCCGCATTTCCGGCGCCCGCCAGAACAACCTCAAAAACCTCGACGTGTCGTTCGACACCGGTACCTTCACCGTCATTACCGGCGTGTCGGGATCGGGCAAGAGCTCGCTCGCCTTCGACACGCTGTATGCCGAAGGCCAGCGTCGCTACGTCGAAACGTTCTCGCCCTACGCCCGGCAGTTTCTCGACCGGATGGACAAACCGCAGGTCGAGCGCATCGAAGGCATCCTTCCGGCCATCGCCATCGATCAGGTCAACCCGGTGCGAAACTCGCGCAGCACGGTGGGCACCATGACGGAGCTCAACGACCACCTGAAGCTGCTCTATGCGCGCCTCGGCACGTTGTATTGCCGCTGTTGCGCACGCCCGGTCAAGCGCGACGACCCCGAGTCGATCAGCCAAGATCTCGCCGTTCGCTCAACCGAGCTCGGCGACCCGCGGCTCATCATTACGTTCCCCGTCAGCGTGCCCGCCAATTTCTCGGAAGACGAGATTCGCGGCTTTCTCGATCAGCAAGGTTATACGCGCGTGCACCGCGAAGAGACGGTCGAGAGCGAGGCGATTGTCGAGCCCGCCGGCAAAGGCCGTCGCTCCAAGGCTGCGACGCCCACGCAACGTCGAATCCTGCATGTCACACAAGACCGGTTTCGCTTCAGCACGGCAGAGCCGCAACGCATCATGGAGGCGCTTGATGCGGCGCTCAAGCAAGGGGATGGCCATATCACCATTCACGCCTTGGCCGACGACGACAGCGACACGGCATGGCGCTACAGCAGCCGCCTGCACTGCGCACAGTGCGACATCGAATACAGCACACCGCTGCCCAGCACCTTCTCATTCAATTCACCGCTGGGAGCCTGCGAGCACTGCAGAGGCTTTGGCCGGGTCATGGGCATCGACTACGACCTGGTGGTGCCCGATGAGCGCAAGACCTTGCGCG
>CAZPYF010000294.1:0-2519 GCA_964590015.1 uncultured Burkholderiaceae bacterium | reverse complement strand
TATTCCGCAATGTCGTAGCCATCGTCGCGCCGCGGCGACGGGTAGAACGGCAGAAGCCAGATCGTGTTGACCCCCAGCCCAGCGATGTAGTCGAGTTGTGAGATCAGGCCTGGGAAATCCCCCTTGCCATCATTGTTCGAATCGAAGAACGATTTGACGTGCAATTGATAGATGACGGCGTCTTTGTACCAGCCGGGCTCGTTCATCGCTCTTGGTTTTCGTTGCGGGCGTGCACTCATGCAGCGGCTCCTTCATTACGGGTCAGTGCCCAGATCACGAAGGGGCGTGTCGGGGTCAGCTCAATGGGGTGCGAGTCGCCATGCACTACGAAGCGGCGATCTTCAAACAAGTCGTGTAACGGCAATGGCGCCCAGTCCGGCAACGCCCAGTCGTGACGCCGCAGTACCAAACGTCCAGACTGTGAATGATGTGGGTCGAGGCTCACCGCCACCAGCACAATGCTGTCGTCGGCAGGGCTATGCCGCGAATAAAAAAGAATCTGGTCGTTATGGGTCTCGTGGAATCGGATACCCAGGTGGCTCTGGAGGGCCGGCTGGCTGCGGCGGATGCGGTTCAGGCGGGTGATTTCTTCAATGATGTTGCCCGGTCTATCGTGATCCCATTGGCGCAGCTGATATTTTTCGGAATCGAGATATTCTTCCTTGCCTGGCACCGGGGTCGCCTCGCAAAGCTCGAATCCGTTGTAAACGCCCCATGAGCCCGAAAGCGTGCTGGCCAGAACGGCACGAATGAGGAAGCCGGCACGACCTGATGTCTGCAAGAATCGGGGGTTGATATCCGGCGTATTAACAAAAAAATTCGGCCTGAAGAAGTCTCGCACCGGCAAGCTGTTCAGTTCGGTCATGTAGTCGGTCAGCTCCTGCCGGCTATTGCGCCAGGTGAAATAGGTGTACGACTGCGAGAAACCCACTTTGGCCAGCCTGTACATCATGGCTGGGCGAGTGAACGCCTCCGAAAGGAATATCGTGTCAGGATGCCGCTCGCGCACTTCACGCAGCATCCATTCCCAGAACGGCAGCGGTTTGGTGTGCGGGTTGTCTACCCGGAAGATTCGCACCCCCTGCTGGGCCCAGAACAGCACGATGTCGCGTAGCGCCCGCCACAGCGCGGCTTGCCGGGGCGAACTGGCTAAAGGGCTATAGAAGTCGGGGTTAACGATGTCTTCATAGCGTTTGGGCGGGTTCTCGGCGTACTTCAGGGTGCCGTCAACGCGCCAGTTGAACCAGTCGGGGTGGTCGCGCAACCACGGATGGTCGGGCGAGCACTGAATGGCAAAATCCAGCGCGAGTTCCATACCGTTACGTCGGGCGGCTTCAACCAGCTCGCGGAAATCGTCCAGAGTGCCCAACTCCGGATGCACCGCATCATGCCCACCCTCAGGCGCCCCGATCGCATAGGGGCTGCCCGGGTCGTCGGGCCCAGCCTGGAGCGCGTTATTCCGGCCCTTGCGGTTACGTGTGCCAATCGGATGTATCGGCGGAAAATACAACACGTCGAATCCCATCTGACGGATCCGGGGCAACTGGGCGATCACATCTTGCAGCGTGCCATGGCGACCTGCCACGGGGCTCTGCGAACGCGGGAATAGTTCATACCAGCTTGCAAAGGTGGCTTCGCTGCGGTCGATACTGAGTGGGTATTCGGTGCTGGTCTGAGTCTCGAAGGCAGGCTCATCGACGGCGTGAATCGCCTGCGCGAGCGATTCGCTCAACAGGATGTCCACGTGCTCGCGGGTCGCCGGCGGTATCGCGATCACCGGGGTCTCGTCAGCGTGTTCCGATTCGGTGGCCCTGGAGCGCTTGCGCTTCGGCGGCGGCTCGGCCTTCACCGGCGCACCAAGCGCTGTCAGCGCCTGTTCGATAACGGTGCCCGCGTCGCGGCGCTTGGAAGGTGTTCGTGCCACCCAGTCGGCCAACATGCGCCGACCTTCTTCAACGTCGACGCTCACGTCGACCCCCGCATCTGCTTTCTTGCGAAGTTGCACGCAGTAGCTGGCCCATCGATCATGCCAGGCGCGTATGACATACACATACCGCCCCAAGCGGCGGGGCGTGAGTTCCGCTTCCCAAGCATCATTGCCCAAGGCCGACATGGACGTACGTTCCCAGTCGGGCTCGTTCACGGCTCGCCACATCACCTCCGCTGCCAGCTCTTCGTGGCCGTCCATAAAGATATTGGCGCGGACACTGACCGTCTCGCCCAAGATGCGCTTCACAGGGAAGGCGCCGCCATCGACCGCAGGGCTCACCGCTTCGATGGCGATACGAGGCGCGCGCACGGCATTGCTTAGGCTACGGCGCAGCTGGCTCGAGGCCATGCCATGCTCAACGATGTATTCGGCATTGCGAACCGGCACCCAGCTCCACGCCCCACCCTCGAGCTCAAGTTGCTGCGGCACATTCTGGTCGAGCACGAAACCGTCGGGCAAGCGTTGCTCGATCAACCCGCGCGACACAGCGCCGGCTCGGTCTGCATCGGGGTTCACGAGCATCAGTCGC
>CAZPYF010000293.1:0-2535 GCA_964590015.1 uncultured Burkholderiaceae bacterium | reverse complement strand
CCGCCCAGGTGTCGACCGGCGTATCGAAGGTGGTAAGGTGGCCTTTGCGGCGCGCGTACTCTTCCCAATCAAGGTCCAGCTCTTCCATCAACTGGCGAAAGCGCAGGTGATGGCCATACTCTTCCATGACGGTTTTGGCCATGCGCATCTTGAACTCGGCCGTGGGGGCCTTCAGAATGCTTGGCTCGAAGCAGTCGGCGCCATATAGCTCGCTTGCCACATGAATACTAATAATGTTGAGCATCAGCTCTTGAAACTCTGGGTCCTGCTGACGAAATTCCTGCAGTGAAACCGAACCTGCCTCGAGTTTTTCAGCTACGTTTTGCATAGTGTCCTCGCTATAAATGCGTTAAGTGATCAGTGCTAGATCAACCGTAGAATCGGCGGTAGGAATCTGCCGAATCGATGATTACGTTCTTCACCTCGGTGAACTCGAATAAAGTTTCGAACGCGTCCTCGCGCCCGAAACCACTGGCTTTCATGCCTCCGAATGACGCTCCGGAAGGGAAAAGGTTGTAGCAATTGACCCACACGCGTCCCGCTTGAATTCGCCTGGCGGTGGTGTGAGCCTGGCTAAGGCTCGCGGTCCAGATGCCGGCTGCAAGGCCCTGTTCCACGGAACCGACTTCGGCCAGCATCTGCTCGTAGTCGCTCCACTCGTGTATGGTGGCGACCGGCCCGAAGATTTCTTCATTGGCAATGCGCATGTCTTGAGTGACTTGATCGAATAGCGTGGCTTGCAGGAACAGGCCGTTGGGCAAGCCCGGAATCCTGGCCATGTCGCCGCCGCATAAAAGGCGCGCGCCCTCTTTCTTGCCGATATCGATGTACTGGCGCACGCGGGCCAGATGCTCTTTCGACACCAGCGTGCCCATGCGCGTCTGATCATTGAACGGATCGCCCATGGCCAGTTCGGGAATCTGCGCAATAATCTTGGCCTTTAGCTCTTCGGCGATATCTTTATGGGCAAAGATTCGTGAACCCGCAGTACACACCTGCCCCTGGTTCAGAAACGCCCCCAATAAAATGCCCTGTGCGGCACGGTCCAGGTCGGCATCCGGAAACACCACCTGCGCGTTTTTTCCGCCAAGTTCAAGGGTGACCCGCTTCATCGTGTTGGCCACGCCTTTCATCACCTTCTTGCCGGTTTCCGATGAGCCCGTTACGGAAATCATGCGAATGCCCGGGTGCGCCAACATGGCTTCGCCAGTGATCGGCCCCGTGCCTGTGACCACGTTCACCACACCGGCAGGCAGCACTTCGCTGATGATGGCCGCAATTTCCAGGGTGGTAACGGGTGTAGCATCGGCCGGCTTGTACACGACGCAGTTGCCGGCAGCGATAACGGGCGCGATCTTGCCAAGGAACATGTTTAAA
Organism: uncultured Burkholderiaceae bacterium; assembly: GCA_964590015.1. Classification (GTDB taxonomy): domain Bacteria; phylum Pseudomonadota; class Gammaproteobacteria; order Burkholderiales; family Burkholderiaceae_B; genus Yanghanlia. Next base: position 1,158 of record CAZPYF010000293.1, on the reverse strand, counting down.
GGGAAGTTCCAGGCGCCGATGATTCCGACCACACCCAGCGGTACGCGATGGTCGTAGCTGGTGATGTTGGCCGTTACGGGCAGGACGCGCCCTTCGAGCGCTCGCACAGCGCCGGCGTAGTAACGCAGGCGGTCAACGGCGGTATGCACGTTGGCGATGCTTTCGCGCATGGGCTTACCCGTGTTGGCGGTTTCCATCCATGCAATTCGATCGGCCTGTTCGACCAGTTTGTCAGCCAGATCAAGCAGCAACTGCTGGCGTTTTTTGGCCGTGGTTTCCGACCACTTCGGAAACGCTTGCGCGCTGTTTTGTACGGCGGCGTCTACGTCAGCAGCGTTGGCAACCGGCACCGTCGTAATCTGCTCACCGCTCACCGGGCTATGACAGACCAGGCGCTCTTCGGAGCCCGACGCGTGCCATTCGCCGCCAATGAACAGCTCGTAGCTTTCCGGGATGACCCCGCTCATGGGATTTCCTACTGCGTTCATGCGTGTTCCTCTAGTTCGTCAAAATATGTATGGTGGCCACGGCCGAGTCGTCGCCCAACAAGCCGCCGGCCATCTGCGCCAAGCCCACTTTTGCGCCGGCCACCTGACGCTTTCCGGCGCGGCCTTCAACCTGTTCAGCGATCTCGACTATCTGCGCTACGCCTGTGGCTCCGACCGGATGGCCTCTTGCCGTCAAGCCGCCTGAAACGTTGACCGGTATCCGGCCGCCCAACGATGTCGCCTGTTGCTCGATCAACTTGAAAGCTTCGCCGGGCCCGCACAAGCCGATGTCTTCGATGTCCAGCAGCTCTTGAGGAGCGGTGGGATCGTGCACTTCGGCCAGCGACACATCAGCAGGGCCCAACCCTGCTTGTTCGAATGCCGTCTGCGCGCACCGTGCGGTAACAGATGGACCGTCCCCGCGGTGAGCGTTGCCGCCTTCCACTGCCGAGGCCACCAGCCGGGCGCCCTTCAGGCCATGGCGTTTTGCGAAGTTTTCGCTTACCAGCAACAGGGACGCCGCGCCATCGGCGATGCCGCCGCACATGGCGCGCGTCAAGGGCGCCACCACGGTGCGATCGGCAAGCACTTCGTCAACGGTCAGGGCCTGGTGCACGGCCGCCATGTCGTTCAACAAAGCGTGAGCGCGGTTCTTTACCACGCACATGGC
>CAZPYF010000292.1:0-2535 GCA_964590015.1 uncultured Burkholderiaceae bacterium | reverse complement strand
TGGCAATTACTGATGTTCTCGTACCCCAGCTTTCCGAGTCGATTTCGGAAGCCACTCTGCTGGAATGGAAGAAGCAGCCCGGCGAGGCAGTGGAACTCGACGAAATCCTGATCGAAGTGGAAACCGACAAGGTTGTGCTTGAGGTACCGGCGCCGTCGGCCGGCGTCCTGAAAGAGATCGTCAAGGGTGATGGCTCCACCGTAACCTCGGGTGAAGTGTTGGCGCGTATCGACTCCGATGCCAAGGCCGCCGCAGCGCCGGCTCCGGCCGCCGCTGCCGAAGCGCCCGCTGAAGCGCCTGCGCAAGCACCGGCTGCGGCTTCGGCCGCTGGGGGCTCGTCCTCCATGGCCGCCGTCACCTCTCCGGCCGCCGGCAAGATTCTGGCCGAGAAGGGCATTGACCCTGCGAACGTCGAAGGTTCGGGCCGTGGTGGTCGCATCACCAAGGGCGACGCAATAGGTGCCGAAGGCGCCGCTGCGAAGAAGCCTGCAGCACCGGCCACGCCTCCCACACTGTCGCTCGACGGCCGCCCCGAACAGCGCGTGCCCATGAGCCGCCTGCGTGCCCGTGTTGCTGAGCGCCTGCTGCAATCGCAGCAGGAAAACGCCATTCTCACCACCTTCAACGAAGTGAACATGCAGGCGATTCTCGACCTGCGCAAGACCTACAAAGACGCCTTCGAGAAGGAACACGGTGTCAAGTTGGGCTTCACGTCGTTCTTCGTGAAGGCTGCCGTGGCGGCCCTCAAGAAGTACCCGGTGGTCAACGCCTCGGTCGATGGTAAAGACATCATCTATCACGGCTACTTCGATATCGGTATCGCGGTGAGCAGCCCGCGCGGCCTGGTGGTACCCATTCTGCGTAACGCCGATCAAATGTCCATTGCCGACATCGAAAAGCAGATCGCCGATTACGGTGCCCGTGCCCGTGACGGTAAGCTGGGCCTCGAAGAACTCACTGGCGGCACGTTCTCGATCTCGAATGGCGGCGTGTTCGGTTCCATGCTTTCCACACCCATTATCAATCCGCCGCAGTCGGCGATTCTTGGCATCCATGCCACCAAAGAGCGGCCGGTCGTCGAAAACGGCCAGATCGTGATTCGCCCCATGAACTACCTGGCGCTTTCCTACGATCACCGCATCATCGACGGGCGCGAAGCGGTGCTGTCGCTGGTGGCCATCAAGGAAGCACTGGAAGACCCGCAACGCCTGCTGCTGGACGTCTGATGCAGCAAGCGGCTTGACTGGCCCCGGCTGTGCCCACCTCTCGGGCGGGCCGGGGTTTTTGTTGGGCCCGCGTATTCCAGCTCGCCCTTTCCACTGAATTCTTAAAGACAGAGTAAAAACATGGCTAAACAATTCGATCTTGTTGTAATTGGTGCCGGCCCCGGCGGCTACATCGCAGCGATTCGCGCGGCACAGCTGGGCTTGAGCGTTGCATGTATCGACGCCTGGGCAACCGACGACGGTAAACCGGCTCCGGGTGGAACCTGCACCAACGTAGGCTGCATTCCCTCAAAGGCGCTTTTGCAGTCTTCCGAGCACTTCGAGCAGGTCAATCATCACTTTGCCGAGCATGGCATTGAAGTGAAGGGCGTCAATCTGAAGCTCGACACGCTGCTTGGTCGTAAAGACACGGTTGTAAAGCAGAACAACGACGGCATTCTGTACTTGTTCAAAAAGAACAAGGTCACCTATTTCCACGGTACCGGATCCTTCTCCGGCCAGGTCGATGGCGGCTGGAGCATCAAGGTTGCCGGCGACAAGGAAGAAGAGCTCGTCGCCAAGCACGTGATCGTAGCCACCGGTTCTTCCCCCCGTATGCTGCCGGGCCTGGAGTTCGACGAAACCACCGTGCTTTCCAATGACGGCGCGCTGCGCATAACTTCTGTACCCAAGAAGCTGGGTGTCATCGGCGCCGGCGTCATCGGCCTTGAACTGGGCAGTGTATGGCGCCGCCTGGGCTCCGAAGTTACGGTTCTGGAAGCAATGCCCGACTTCTTGGCTGTGGCCGACCAGCAAGTGGCGAAGGAAGCCCTCAAGGCGTTCACCAAGCAGGGTCTGAAGATCCATACCGGCGTCAAGATCGGCGACACCAAGGCGAGTCCGAAGGGCGTCACCGTGCATTACACCGACTCGGCCGGTGGTGAGCAGAAGCTTTCAGTCGATAAGCTCATTGTTTCGATCGGCCGCGTGCCGAACGTCGAAGGCCTGAATGCCGAAGCAGTGGGCTTGAAGCTCGACGAGCGTGGCTTCATTGCCGTCGACGACGACTGCCGTACCAATCTGCCGAACGTCTGGGCCGTGGGCGACGTTGTGCGCGGCCCCATGCTGGCGCACAAGGCCGAGGAAGAGGGCGTTGCAGTGGCCGAGCGTATCGGTGGGCAACACGGTCATGTGAATTTCGGCACGATTCCCTCAGTCATTTACACCTCGCCGGAAATCGCCTGGGTCGGCCGCAATGAGCAGCAGCTCAAGAAAGACGGCGTCGACTACAAGGCCGGCAGCTTCCCCTTCATGGCCAACGGCCGTGCGC
>CAZPYF010000291.1:0-2551 GCA_964590015.1 uncultured Burkholderiaceae bacterium | reverse complement strand
CTTGCCCAATGTCTGCCGGTATCTGTTCTATCTTGAGTTTTTGGCCAGCGGCAACACGATACTGCTTGCCCCCGGTTTTTATGACCGCGTACATGTGGGTATTCCTAAAAATTTTTTGCGTTCGGCGAAAAATGCCAAGCTCATGATTTTAGGGCGTATCTTGGTAGCGGTCAAGGCGGGGTGTGCGTGGTATCAAGCAGCCACTGACGGAAAAGCTGCAGCGCCGGTAAGTTGCTCTTGTGCTCGGGATAGCACAGGAAATAGCCGTCGCGCGCCGTAATGGAGATATCAAGTGGTACCACCAGCTTGCCTTCTGCCAGCTCGTCTTCAATCACACAGCGTGGAATGAGGGCGACTCCGAGCCCGGCGATGGCGGCCTGAGCCAGCAACGTGTACTGGTCGTAGCGGGCACCGTCGCGGCTGCGCGGCGTGTCGCAGCCGGCATCATGAAACCAGGCCGGCCACTGGCGCTGCGCTGTCGTGTGGTGTAGCAGCGGTCTGGCCAACAGATCGGAGGGTGATTCCACCACCGACTCGAACAGCCCGGCGGCGCAGACGGGCACTACTTCCTTGCCGCTGATGTAGTCGGCATGGCTGTCGGGCCAAGTGCCGCTACCGAAGCGTATTGCTGCATCAACTTCCGGCGAGTCGAAATCGTAGCCCATGCGATAGGGCAGGAATCCTAATTGCAGGTCAGGATAACGGTTGCGCAACTCAGGGAGCCGGGGAATAAGCCACTTAGCCCCAAAAGTGGGCATGCAGGTGATGTTGAGCGTGCCGCCGCGACCGCGATGCGACATGACCGCCAGCGAGGCCGCTTCAATGCGGTTCAAGCTGGCGCGAATGTCGTTGAGATAGGTATGGCCCGCTTGCGTAAGAACGAGGCCGTGCCGCGCACGCACAAACAGGCTGACGCCCAGGAATGTCTCTAGCTGCTTGATCTGTTTGCTTACGGCGCCCTGTGTAATGCACAGTTCCTGTGCGGCCCGAGTGAAGCTTCCTTGTCGGGCAACGACTTCGAAGGCTTGGAGGTCGGTTATTGAGGGGCAGAATCGGCGCATGTGGCGGGTGTCGATCCTGCGAAAAGAACCATGCAGGACCAGCGTGTATTCCAAAAAGGAATATCTTATTGAAATTCTTTCGTTTGCACAAACGCACACATCCCCCAAAAATGGAGCGGTTGTGCAGCGTGAACCGAGCGAGCAGCCGTTCATCAAACACGCTGCTTCCTTTCAAAAATACTACTGGAGATATCATGCAACCTCGGCGCAATCTGATTTTGAGCCTCGTTCTGGCAGGCACCGCCGCAGTAACCACCACCTTCGCCGGTGCGGCTGCGGCAGAATACCCCGAGCAGCCCATTCGTCTGATCGTTCCCTTTGCTCCGGGCGGTACCACCGATATCGTCGGGCGTCTTGTCGCAGACAAGCTGGGTGCGGAACTGGGTCAGCCCATCATCGTTGAGAACCGCGCAGGCGCTGGTGGCTCGATCGGCACCGGAGCCCTTGCCAATTCCAAGCCCGACGGCTACACGCTCGGCGTGGCCACCGTGAGCACGCACGGTATCAATCCGGTGATGTACACCTCGTTGCCGTATGACGCCAAGACCGACTTCACGGCCATCACGAATCTTGCTGCAGTACCCAACGTCATTGTTGTGAACCCAAAGAAAGTGTCGGCCAAGGACATGAAGACCTTCATCGAACAGGCCAAGGCAAACGACGGCGGCTTTAGTTACGCTTCGGCGGGTAATGGCTCGGTTTCGCACATGATGGGCGAGATGTTCAAGATGGCTTCCGGCACTGACTTGCTCCACGTGCCATATCGTGGTGTAGGCCCGGCTCTTACCGACACGCTGGCCGGCCAGGTCGACATCCTGTTCGATAACCTGCCTTCTTCAATTCCCCATATTAATGAAGGCAACCTCGTTGCCCTGGCCGTGGCTTCGCCCGAGCGCAGCAAGGCCGTGCCGAATGTACCCACCTTCGCAGAAGTCGGTTTGCCTGAAGTAAACGATCCGTCGTGGTTCGGGTTGATTGCTCCCGCCGGCCTGCCTGACGACGTCGTCAAGAAGCTGAACGAAGCCACTGTAAAAGTCTTGAACAGCGACGACGTCAAAGAACGTCTGGCGCAACTCGGCGCTGCACCCATCGGTGACACCCCCGAGCAGTTCCAGAAGACCATTGTCGACACCATCGATCGCAATGCGCGAATCGCGAAAGAAGCCGGTATTGAACTGAACAATTAAGTTCGCCTCCGGCATTCCCAAGGCCCCGGCCGTCGCACGATGTGCCGGGGCCTTGTTCTTCTTACAGACTAGATCATGCAGTCACATACCCAACCTCTGTCGTACCGCTATATTGCTCCCGCTGATTTTTCCGCATCGTCTGCGCCGGTGCCGCTTGTGCTCGACTCGCCGCACAGCGGAACGGAATATCCTCCGGACTTCAACACGGCCATTGCCTCGGGGCCATTGCGCACTGCCGAAGATACCTGGGTAGCCGATCTCTGGGCAGGCGCGCTGGCGCATGGTGTGCCAATGCTGGCGGCT
>CAZPYF010000290.1:0-2552 GCA_964590015.1 uncultured Burkholderiaceae bacterium | reverse complement strand
CAGGTGCATGATGAGGTCGAGGCACGCGATGGCGGCGGCACCGGCTCCGGAACAGGCCAGCTTCACGTCGCCCACATTCTTGCCGACCACCTTCAGGCCGTTCAGGATGGCGGCCGATGAAATGATGGCCGTGCCGTGCTGGTCGTCGTGGAAGACCGGAATCTTCATGCGCTCACGCAGTTTGCGTTCGATGTAGAAGCATTCGGGCGCCTTGATGTCTTCCAGATTCACACCGCCCAGGGTGGGTTCAAGAGCGGCAATGATGTCGACCAGCTTGTCAGGGTCGTTCTCGTTCAGTTCAATATCGAAAACGTCGATGCCGGCGAACTTCTTGAACAGGCAGCCTTTGCCTTCCATAACCGGCTTGGCCGCCAGCGGGCCGATATTGCCCAGCCCCAGCACGGCGGTGCCATTTGTGATGACGCCCACCAGATTCGAGCGCGAGGTGTACTTGGCGGCCGCATCTTCCCCTTCTGCATGAATGCTCATGCAGGCAAAGGCCACGCCCGGTGAATAAGCCAGCGACAGATCGTCTTGGTTCGCCAGCGGTTTGGTGGGCATGACGGAAATCTTGCCCGGCGTGGGTGAGGCGTGATAATCGAGCGCAAGTTTCGCCAGATCGTCATTTGCGTGCATGAATTGAGTACTCCGGATAGGGGGGTTGTTAAATCGCCGGACGCCTTGAAACGAAAGCGATCTTTAAAGAATATCATCCGGAATAAATGCGGCATTGCAGCAATTTGGGCGGAGTGTTTGCTTATCCCAACGAAACAGGGGCGCGCTGCGGTGTGTCGAGATGGGGCGGACACCCGATGGGCAACCTGGGGGTTATACTAAGGCCACTATACGGCTGGTAACGGCGCCGTGTAGCCATTGCCTTCTGTCTCCGCTATCCGCTATCCGGTTTGGCCGTGTCGCGGAAGGTTGTCCTGCACATAAACGAGCGAAACGCTCGGCTAGGTGAAGCGAATATATGTCATCTGAAAAAGAGCTTTTGTCTACTTCCTATTTATTTGGAAGTAATGCGCCGTACGTCGAGGAATTGTACGAGTCTTACCTGGATAATCCGGGCTCCATTCCTGAACAGTGGCGCAGTTATTTTGATCAGCTTCAGAACCAGCCGGCGCCAGGCGGAACTGAGCAGACCCGCGACCAGGCCCACGCACCCATTATTGAATCTTTCGCGCAGCGTGCGAAGGCCAATGCTTTTGTTTCGCACGTGTCGGAGCCTGATCTGTCCGTTGCCAGCAAGCAGGTTTCGGTGCAGTCGCTCATTGCCGCCTATCGTTCACTGGGTGTGCGCTTCGCCGACCTTGATCCGCTCAAGCGCCACGAGCGCCCCACGATTCCCGAGCTCGACCCGGCCTTCTATGGCCTGACCGAAGCCGATCTCGACCGCGTCTACGCGGCAACCAATACCTATTTCACCAAGGCCGACGCAATGACCTTGCGTGACCTGCAGAACGCGCTGCGCGAAACGTATTGCCGCAGCGTGGGCGCAGAGTTCATGCATATCTCCGACCCCACCGCCAAGCGCTGGATTCAGGAACGCCTCGAATCGAGCTTTGGTACGCCTACCTTCGACGCCGAGCGCAAGCGCAATATTTTGCAGCAACTCACGGAATCGGAAGGCCTCGAGCGCTATCTGCATACCAAGTATGTCGGCCAGAAGCGCTTCTCGCTGGAAGGCGGCGAGAGCTTCATCGCGTGCATGGACGAAGTGGTGAACCACGGCGGCGAAAACGGCGTGCAGGAAATCATTGTCGGCATGGCCCACCGCGGCCGCCTGAACATGCTCGTGAACATCATGGGCAAGATGCCCGCCGATCTGTTCGCTGAGTTCGAAGGAAAGTACGCCGAAGGCCTCACCGACGGCGACGTGAAGTACCACAACGGGTTCTCCAGCGACATTTCCACGCGTGGCGGCCCGGTGCATCTGTCGCTCGCGTTCAACCCGTCGCACCTTGAAATCGTCAATCCAGTGGTCGAGGGAAGTGTTCGCGCTCGCCAAGACCGCCGTGGCGACGAGCAAGGCTTGCAAGTGCTGCCTGTTTTGGTGCATGGCGACGCCGCATTTGCCGGTCAGGGCGTGGTTATGGAAACGCTCAATCTGGCGCAAACCCGTGGCTACGGTACGGGTGGCACACTGCACATCGTTATTAACAACCAGATCGGCTTCACCACCTCTGATCCGCGCGACACGCGTTCCACGCTGTATTGCACCGACGTGGTCAAGATGATCGAGGCGCCGGTGTTCCATGTGAACGGCGACGACCCTGAAGCCGTGGTGTTCGTGACTCAACTTGCGCTTGATTACCGTATGAAGTTCGGTCACGACGTCGTGATCGACATCGTCTGCTTCCGCAAGCTGGGCCACAACGAGCAAGACACCCCTTCGCTCACTCAGCCGCTCATGTACAAGAGCATCGGCAAGCACCCCGGTACGCGTAAGCTGTACGCCGACAAGCTCGTCGCTCAAGGCGTACTGGGTGAAGACGAACCCGACCAATTGGTGAAGGCGTATCGGCAGCTGCTCGACGACGGCCAGCGCA
>CAZPYF010000289.1:0-2560 GCA_964590015.1 uncultured Burkholderiaceae bacterium | reverse complement strand
AAAGGCCGCGTGAACCGTGGGTTAAGAGCTACACGAAACAGGGGCAAGGTCACGACGTAGCCAAACCCCATGGGCAGCATCGGCTGCGTGTGCTCCAGCGCCTGGCACTGGCTCTTCTCGTCCACGCACAGCACCAGCGCATTCTCGGGCGGGCTCAGGTACAGGCCCACCACGTCACGCAACTTCTCCACGAAGAACGGGTCGGTGGAGAGCTTGAAGCCCTCGGTTCGATGGGGCTGCAGGCCAAAGAGCTGGAAATAGCGCTGCACGCTGCTCTTGGAGATGCCGGTCTCGGCGGCCACCGAGCGCACGCTCCAGTGCGTCGCGCCGTCGGCCGGCTTGGTGTGCAACGTCGTCTTGATCAGACTGGCCACGCGCTCGTCGTCGATGCTGCGAGGCGGGCCCGCACGCATGTCGTCGTAAAGACCAGCGAGGCGGCGCTCAATGAACCGAGTGCGCCACTTGGCCACCGTGGCCTTGTTCAGATCCAAGCGCGCAGCGATCGAACTGTTGGCCTCACCATCGGCGCTGCTCAGGACGATGCGAGCCCGCGCACTCAGCGATGCTGGCAGCGAACGGCTTCGCGCAAACGACGTGAGCTGCGCCCGCTCGTCGTGCGTGATCACCAACTCGCTCTTCGGTCTGCCTCTGTTCATTGCGGTATCTCCATCCAAAAGATACCGCAATGCCATGCATTATTTATGCCAGAAACTAACGGGACAGGACACTAGCCCAAGAATGCCAAGCGCTCCACCGCCGTGCAGCGCGTCTACCAACTGCACATCCAGCTCGAATACCTGGAGCCCGCGATTTGGCGCCGGCTGTGGGTGCCCGACACGGTGACGCTGGACAAACTCGATCGCATCATTCAGACCGCCATGGGCTGGAAGAACGCCCACATGCACGCCTTCACCGTCGGTGCAGTGCGCTACGCGATACCCGACCCCGATTGGCCGTCCAGAGTCGAGACCCGGGATGAACGGATGTTCGATCTGGCGGTGGTGCTGGCCGACGGCGCCACCGAATTCATCTACACCTACGACTTTGGAGACGATTGGCGCCACCGGATTCAGGTCGAGGCGGCCATGGAACCGAGCGAGAAGAACAGTCGTCCGCTTTGCACGGCCGGAGCCAACGCATGTCCACCTGAAGATGTAGGAGGGCCACCGGGCTACAGCGACTTCCTGCAGGCCATCGTCGACCCGCTGCATCCGGAGCACCTGGCAATGTGGGATTGGAACGGCGGACCCTTCGATCCCGCTGGCTTCGACCTCAATGCCGTGAACGCCGCGATGCGTAAGCTGCGCCTGTAGGGCGTCTGTCAAGATGGGATGACCGGACGTTTACCGTCCTTCTTGGTTTTGGGATTCCATGCCTCTTGGTAGAGCGCAACAAGGAAACAACCCGCCACCCCAAAATGGACTTGACCAACGCCAGGTCCATGGAGATTTATCAACGAATTGGCGTTGCCGACATTCTTAGGGCGGCTGCAGTTCCAGAAGATCATGAAATGATCGTCGCTTACACGACTGGGCTTGGTGAAGCAGCACGTGAGCTGCATCGCTTCACACTTATCCTTCAGTGGCACGCAAGCGCGAGATCATTCGCGAGGTGAATGACGGAACGCAACCCGCCGAACCACCGATGCGCGCGCACTAGAGTGCGCCTGGTGCGGAACCCAGGGGCAAGCCGGGGTTCGACTTACGGCGCGCCGGCTGCGGGGTCGATTGGCGTACAGTCAGGCGAGCGCTCATCGCGGTTCTGTGCCGCGAAGCGCCGCCCGATGTGGTAGCGCTTGATCAAGGAGCAAGGCACCGCGATTGAGTCCGATCTGGTGAGGTCCGCGCGTGGGAAGCCCGAACAGACGGGTGAACTGAATCTCGACGGGCCGAAGCGAGTTGGGGGGTCGCCGCGCATGCTGCAAGTGCCTACCCAGCGACGTCGCCACTTGCCATTGTGAGTCTGCTCAGATGGAGCAGAGCGAAAGGTGGTCGCATGCGGTAGGATTGCGAGCGACTGCTCGCTGAACGATGCAGATAGCTCTGTGCTCATACGAAGCTGCCTACCCGAATACTCCATGCAAGAAGTGAATCCTATTGTTGTCAAAGCGAGCCGCTCGCCGCGCATTGATCGTGTCGCAGCTCGTCGTCGCCAGTTAGTGGAACTCACCATGCAGCTCGTGCAAGAAAAGGGGTTCGCTGACTTGTCTGTCAATGAATTGGCCGAGCGAGCCTCCATGAGCGTAGGAGGTCTTTACCGGTATATAAAGACCAAGAGCGATCTCTTGGAAATGATCTGTGACGAGATCAATCTGGACGTTGACAAACGTATGGCGGAAGCAGCATCCGAAGTTCGAGGAGTTGCCGAAAAGCTTCATGCAGGCTTCAAAGTATATTGGGATGCCTGCTGGGAAGCGGCCGAACCTATTCTCATGGCCTATCGAGAGTGGCAGTCGATGCCGGAGGCAGCTCGTCAGCGTTACATAGCTGGCGAAGCTCGCATTTCTCAATTCTTCAGCGATCTGATTCGGGCTGGGGTTGCCGCTGAAGAGTTTCGCGCC